>NZ_JBEOPQ010000034.1:0-55171 GCF_040310285.1 Pseudomonas sp. HY2-MNA-CIBAN-0224
CTGTAACCCCCTGTCGGCGCGAGCTTGCTCGCGATCTTTTGATCTTTTAAAAGATCGCGAGCAAGCTCGCTCCTACAGTTTTGCGGGCGGTTATCAGGTCATCTGGATGATGGTCTGCATGATGGTGCTTTGGGTCGAGATGGTTTTGGCGTTGGCCTGGTAGTTGCTCTGCGCCTTGATCAAGTCGACCAGCTCGTTGGTCAGGTTGACGTTGGAGTCTTCCAGCGAGTTAGAGGCAATGGCGCCCAACGTGCCGGTTTTCGGCACGTCAAAACCGGCCTGTCCCGAGGCGTAGGTTTCTTTCCAGGCGGTGCCGCCTACCGGTTGCAAGCCCTGCTCGTTGGTAAAACTGGCCAAGGAGATCTGGCCAATGGCACGGCTCTGGTTGTTGCTGAAGTTGGCGAACATCACGCCCGAACCATCAATGGTCAGGTTGTTGATGTGGCCGGTCGCGTAGCCGTCCTGGGTAGGCGGGTTGCGGGCGGTGTCGGTATTGTACTGAGTGGTATTGGCCATGTTGATGGCAATCCCCTTCTCGTTGGCCCCCGCGCCATTGGACACCCACGCACCGTTCACGGTCGCGCCCGGCATCCAGTTACTGATGGTCAGCGTGCTGCTGACGATCGGGTCCCCACCGGCCACCGGATTAGGCGTGGTCACACTGACCAAGCCGCCGCTGGAATCAAAGCTCATGGTCGAGGGCACGGGCGCTTTGGCGTTTTCGCCGGTGGCCACGCTGCCATCGGGGTTGCGGCCGTCAATCAGGGTGTAGGTGTTCCAGGTGTTGGAACCGGTCTTGACCATGTACTGATCCATCGGGTGCGGGTTGCCCTGGGTATCGTAAATGGTGGTGCTGAATTTTTTGCTGTAGGACGACGTTTCATTCGGGTCGAACGGCGTGGTGGTCTGATTGATCACGTCCGACGTGGAGTTCAGGTTGATCGTCGAATCCACTTTGCTGCTGGCTTTAGGCGCCAGGTTCGAGGTATCGATGCGCAGGTCGGTCAACACGCTGGTGTTGATCACGCCGTTAGCGTCAACGCCGTAGCCCTGCAGGCGCGCCGTGCCATTGGTGTTGGTCACGTAGCCGTCTTTGTCGGCCTTGAACGTACCGGCCCGGGTGTAGCTCAGGGCGCCGTTGTCGCTCAGCACGAAGAAGCCGCTGCCTTCAATGCCCATGTCCAGCAGGTTGCCGGTGTTGTTGACCGCACCCTGGCCAAAGTTTTGCGACACGTTGGCCAGGTTGACGCCGCTGCCGATGGTCTTGCTGCCCACGCCCAGCTTGCTGGCCGAATACACGTCCGCGAATTCGGCACGCGAAGACTTGAAGCCCGTGGTGGCAACGTTGGCAATGTTGTTGCCGGTCACGTCGAGTTGTTTGTTGGCTGCATACAGGCCGCTAAGGCCGATATTGAATGACATATGTCTCTCCTTAAAGGCCTATCGTCTGGACTTTTGATATACCAATGCTGCCCAGCCCGGCGAGGTTGAGCATGATTTCGCCACCGGTCTTGCTCAGGGTCACGCTGTTAACCGTGGCTGGCAGGTAGGTGGTCAACGCCGTTGTACCGGCGTCGGTTTTGGTCGAGGCGCTGAAGGTGTAAGAGCCCTTCTCCAGCAGCTCGCCGTCGGCGTCTTTGCCGTCCCAGGTGAAGTCGACATTGCCGGCCTTCTGCACACCCATGTCGATGGTTCTGACCACTTCGCCGTCGGCATCCTTGATGGTGATGGTCGGCCGCGAGTCCGCGTCTTTGACCACCACAGTGCCGTTGAACGGCTTGCCGCTCGACGGGTCGACATAAGCTTCGCCGGTTTGCACGATCACCGAGCGACCCACCAGCGACGACGCTTGCAACGCTTGCGAAGACTGCAAGCCGCCCGACAACGAGGTCACGGTATCGTTGAGGGTGGTGATGCCTTCCAGGCTGCTGAACTGCGCCAACTGCGCGACGAACGCGGTGTTGTCCTGCGGGTCGAGCGGGTTCTGGTTTTTCAGTTGGGTCACCAGCAGCTGCAAGAAGGCGTCCTTGCCCAGCGACTGGTTGCCGGTTACCGCCCGGGATGCCGCGCCCACACTGGTGTCGGTGGTGGTGGTCCGGGCAGAGTTGGCGAGGATCTGATTGAGGGTCAAACCACTGGTGGTATCGGTCACGCTCATGAGTGTCGCCCCTTATCACTGACCCAGGGTCAGGACCTTCTGCATCATGGTTTTGGCGGTGTTCATCATTTCTGCGTTGGTCTGGAACGAACGGCTGGCAGAAATCATGTCGGCCATTTCTTCAACCACGTTGACGTTGGGGTAGTACACGTACCCTTTGGCGTCGGCAGCCGGATGGTTGGGTTCATAACGTGCTTGCAGCTCGCTCTGGTCTTCGACCACGCCCAACACCTGCACGCCCTGACCGGCAGCGTCCTGATTGTTGAACAGCGAGTCGCCGTTACCGCCCTGCGCGCCCTGGAACATGGTGGCGAACACCGGGTGCCGGGCGCGGTAGGTCTGATCGATGCTCGACGACACGGTTTCGGCGTTGGCGATGTTGCTGGCGACGGTGTTCAGGCGAGTGGTCTGAGCGCTCATGCCGCTGCCGGCAATGTTGAAAACACTGGCTAGGGACATGGCTTATTCTCCACGCAGGGCCGACATCAGCCCTTTGAATTTGCTGTTGAGCAGCGTAAAGCTGGCCTGAAAGTTCACCGCGTTTTCGGCGTAGTTCGACTGTTCGAGCTGAGCGTCCACGGTGTTCTGGTCGATGGACGGCTGCATCGGCGTGCGGTACTGCAGCGACTCGTCGCCACTGCTCAGGCCTTGCGCTTCGATATGACGGCTGTTGGTCATGTTCAAGGCAAAGGTGCCGTTCTGGTTTTTATCGTTTTGTGCGGCGAGCACAGACGCGAAATCCAGATCCCGAGCCTTGTAGTTCGGGGTGTCGGCGTTGGCGATGTTGTTCGCCAATACTTCCGCGCGCTTGGCGCGAAAGCCCAGGGCTTGCTCATGGATACCGAGCGCTTTATCGAAGCTGATGCTCATGTCGGGAAACCTGTGTGGACTGGCCTGAGCGTGTACTTCAGGCATTACATGACATGAACACAGCAAACCCCGTGCCAGTTTGCGCAGGGCCGTGTTTCAAGGGGTTGCGGGAGAATGGAAAGCGGCAACGGGACAAAAGCGGCAACGGATTTCCGCTGCCTGCCGCTTTTCTGCCGTCCAGAGGTGGATACCCCTTCCCTGTAGGAGCGAGCTTGCCTCGCGATCTTTTGATCTTTTAAAAGATCGCGAGGCAGCGTTTATTTCGCCTGGTAGATGATCCCCGGGCTGCACTGGACCATCTGGTAGTGGTCCGGCAGGCCGTTCAGCGCTTCGGAGGCACCGAGGAACAGGTAGCCACCCGGCTTCAGGGTGCTGTGGATGCGCAGCAGGATGTCTTTTTTCACTTCAGCCGAGAAGTAGATCAATACGTTGCGGCAGAACACGACGTCGAATTTGCCGAACCCGGCGTAGCTGTCCAGCAGGTTGAAGGGGCGGAACTCGACCCGGCTTTTGATCGGCGCCTTGATCATCCAGCGGCCCGGCCCTTTGGGCTCGAAGTAACGTTGCAAACGCTCTTGCGACAAGCCGCGGCCGATGGCCAAGTTGTCGTATTCGCCGCTTTTGCAGATGTTGAGCATCGAACTGGACAGTTCGGTGGCGACGATTTGCACGCCCGCTTTCAACTGCCCCAGGTTGCTGCGCTCGAACTCATCAATCGCCATCGACAGCGAGTACGGTTCCTGCCCCGACGAGCACGCCGCCGACCAGATGCGCAGGCGCTGGCCCGGATGGGCCTTGATCAGCTCGGGCAGGACTTTGTTCTTCAGCACCTCAAACGGGTAGGTGTCGCGAAACCACAGGGTTTCGTTGGTGGTCATGGCATCGACCACCTGCTCGCGCAAGCCGCTGCGCGGCTGGCTCTGGATGCGCTGAATCAGCTCGCCCAGGGTTTTGATCCCCTGCTGCTCCATCAGTTTGTTAAGACGGCTGGAGACCAGGTATTGCTTGTTTTCACCGAGCAAAATGCCACAGGCTTTTTCCAGGAAGACCCGGAATTGTTCAAAATCCAAATTAGCCGTCGACAAGTGATCGTGCCTCTAAAAACCTATTGATCGCCATGGGCATCGCCCCTAGCTGTGATCTGCTGCCTTGATCCGGTCGACAACCCGGGATGCCAGGTCATCAGGGCGGAACTTGGCCAAAAAGTCATCCGCGCCGACTTTCTTGACCATCGCCTGATTGAAAACACCGGACAACGACGTATGCAGAATGATGTGCAAGTCTTTCATCCGCGGATCGTTACGGATCTCGGCGGTCAGGGTGTAGCCGTCCATTTCGGGCATTTCGATGTCCGAAATCATCATTAAAAACTCGTGCGCCGGGTCCTTGCCTTGCTCGACCATTGCGCGCAGGTACTCCAGCGCCTGGCGCCCGTCATTGAGTGAAACCACCTCAACCCCGACCGATTGCAGGCAACGGGCAACCTGTTTGCGCGCCACCGACGAATCATCCACGGTCAGCACCCGCAACGACAGAGCTTTTTCCTGGGTCTCGACGTCCACCACACCGTGAGAGATGGTTTCCGGTGAGGGCGACACTTCAGCCAGCACTTTTTCAACGTCGATGATTTCGACTAACTGATCGTCCAGTTGAGTCACAGCTGTCAAATAATGGTCACGCCCGGTGCCCTTGGGTGGCGGATGGATGGCCTCCCAGTTCATGTTGACGATGCGTTCCACCGCGCCCACCAAAAACCCCTGAGTCTTGGTGTTGTATTCGGTGATGATCACAAACGGATTGCTATGGCCTCTCAGAGCCCCCGCACCGGTGGCCATCGCCAGATCGAGAATCGGGATGGTTGCGCCGCGAATGCTGGCCACGCCGCACACCACCGGGTGGGATTTGGGCATCACGGTCAGCTTGGGGCATTGCAGCACCTCGCGGACTTTGAACACGTTGATCCCGTAGAGCTGCGGCCCCCCCAGACGAAACAGCAACAGCTCCAGGCGGTTTTGCCCGACCAGTTGAGTGCGCTGGTTAACCGCATCCATCACCCCAGCCATACTCAGCTCCTTTATAAATCGTTAAGTTGCGACACGCTGCCCGGTAAACGGCACGGGCTTTGCTATTTATCCGCCATGAAGCCGAAAACGACAAAAACCTGCCACCGATCACGCTATCAGCCCTTGCGTCGCTGCGCACTGCGCCTGCTCGCGCCCGTGTGCCTGCTGAGTGTAGGCACACCTGCCGGTGCCGACACGTTTACCTCACCTGACCAGCTTATCGGCGTGACCCAGGGGTTTCTTGAGTTCACCGTCGAAGACTATTTGGCCACGGGGCAAATTGAGGGCCGCTACGAGATCCAGGTCAATCAGCTAGACCCGCGCGTGCGCCTGGCGCATTGCGACAAGGATTTGACAGCCACCCTCGAAAGCCCTGCCCAGCCCATGGGCCGCGTGACGGTCAGGGTACGCTGTGAAGGTAGCTCGCCGTGGACCATCTTTGTACCGGCACAGGTCAAGTTATTCCGAGATGTGGTCACGGTCACGCATCCACTCAAGCGCGGGGCGATTATCGACTATGGTGATGTGACCTTGCGCGAGCGCGATGTCGGCCTGATCAGCCAGGGGTATCTCACCGCCGTGGAGCTGGCGGTGGGGCAAAAACTGCTGCGCCCGGTGGTCTCCGACCAAGTGCTGACACTCACGCACCTGGAGCAGGCCGCGACAGTGCGCAAGGGTGACCACGTGATTATCAGTGCCCGCAGTGGCACTTTAAGTGTCAAAATGCCCGGCGAAGCGCTGTCCGATGGCGGCCTCAGCGAGCAGATCCGGGTTAAAAACCTGAATTCAAACCGGATCATCAAGGCCCGTGTGACGGCGCCCGGTCAGGTTGAAGTCGCGTTGTAGAGCGGTTGGCGTGTTTCTCTCAGCCGGCGTTGACGCAGATCAGTACAGCAATGTGTGAAGCTATGATTAATCGGGCCTAAAGTTTTCTCGGGTTTGGCCGAAAACAAGGCAAGCGTCCAAATACCCAGAGGTTTTTCGTTATGGTTATCGACTTTAGTCGTCTCAACAGCGCCCCACCCCTGCCCGGCAGCACGCGCAGCAACGCCAACCAGGAAGCAGGCAGCGCCACGCAAGCGGCCCCTGCAGCCAAAACCGCTGAAAACACCGGCACCGAAGCCGCGAGCGGTGAATCTGTGCACCTGAGCCCGCAAGCTCAACAGCTGCAGAAAGTCAGCGACTCGCTGCGCGATCAGCCAGTGGTCAACAAAGAACGTGTGGCCGCGTTGAAACAAGCCATTGCCGAGGGCAGTTACACCGTCGACAGCAACAAGGTCGCCAGCAAACTGCTGAATATCGAAGCCGAGCGCTAGGCCCAGGGCCGGTGCCAGGCTTTTGGACGCCTAATTCCTAGAGCCCGACATGCACGACGAGAATCTGCTGCAACTGATCAATGACGACCTGGCACCTGCCGAGCAACTGCTGGGCCTGTTGCAGGACGAGTCTGTCGCCCTCAAGGGGCGCGACATGGTGCTGCTGGAAAACATTCTGGCGCGCAAGCATTCATTGGTTATCTTGCTTGAGCAGCATGGCCGCAAACGCAGCGAAATCCTTGCCAGCCTCGGCTTGCCTACCAATCGCAGCGGCCTCGAAAGCCTTGCCAGCCACTCAAGCGTGGGCGATCAGTTGCTCAGCCAAAGCGAGTTGCTGAACCAGTTGCTGGCTCAGTGCCACGCCGCCAACCAGGCGAACGGCCAGTCGATCCAGACCCAACAGGCGATCACCGCCAACCAACTGCGCATCCTCCACGGCGGCGAAACACCCTCGCTGTATGACGCGCGCGGCACCACCTCGCTCCTCAACAAACACCGCGCTTACAGCCAGGCCTGAGCCTGCACTATCTACACCCGCAGCATGATGGCAGAATGCCCTTTTTTGCGTGTTGCCGTTTTTTGTCTGGAGATTGACGACCCGTGCTAGATGCCCAAGATGCTCCGCAACCACCCAAGGTGCTGACGACGCCGATGGAGATCGCCTCAAATTTGCGGATGCTGCAAGAGAGCCATGACCCGCTGATCATCACCTTCAACGACCGCACCCAACGTTTTCAGAGCTACATGGTGGATGTAGACCGTGACAACCAGCTCATGACCCTGGACGAGATGGTCCCACGGGACGGCGAGCGTTTTCTGGCGGCGGGCATTCCTTTTCGGGTCGAAGGTTTCCACGACGGCGTGCGCATTGCCTGGGAATGCAACACCCCGCTGAGCATCGACGACAGCGGCCCGCACCGTTGCTATCACGGCGCGTTGCCCAAAGAAGTGATCTACCACCAGCGCCGCAATGCGTTCCGCGCGGCCCTGAAACTGGCGCACCTGGTGGACGTCAACGTGGCGGGCGACAAGCTCGGCAAAGCCATCAAGGGCAAATTGCTGGACGTGTCAGCCACCGGCTGCAAATTGCGTTTTGAGGGCGACATCAGCGAGCTCATCCAGCTGGGCCAGGTGTACGAGCGCTTCAGCGCCGCCCTGCCCTTTGGCCACATGACCACCCCGGTCGAGTTGCGCCATCTGTACTTCGAAGAGCGGCTGAATATCACCTTTGCCGGCATGCGCTTTCACAACATCAGCGGTGCGGTTCAGCGCCAGGTCGAGCGGTTTGTTTACCAGTTGCAGCGCGATGCCCGCCGGTTCGACAAAGATGACGATTTTTACTGAGTGCCCGGCCTGATCTTGCTCGCGATCTTTTGATGTTTAAAAGATCGCGAGGCAAGCTCGCTCCTACAGTTTGGGGTCAGCCTCGGGGCCGCCGAACTCCGGGGCTACTTCAGGCTCAATCTCTGGCTCACTCTCAGGCTCGACCCCGTCCACCATTTGCTCCTGCACCACCTGCTCATCGACCCGTGGGTCAAGCGCTGCGGCCAAGGGCGAGGTGGACATGCTGTCGGGCATGGCAACGTGTTGCAGCGGTGCGTCGTCGACCTGGTGCAAATTGGTGACCGCGTTCGGGCGAATGCGCCATACCAGAATCAAGCTGGTGAAGCTGAAAAACGCATACAGCATATGGCTGCCCAGCACTTTCATCAGCACCCCGGCCACCAGCGGGCCGACACTGGCGCCAACGCCGTAGGTGACCAGAAGCATGGCGGTCAGCGACACCCGGCGCTCGCTTTCGATGTGATCGTTGGCGAAGGCCACGGCCAGCGGGTAGATGCAAAACTGCAGCAATGCACTCAAGAACCCCGCCACGAACAGCACCTCGACAGGCACCTGCGGGAAGATCGCCAGCGGTAACGCCACCACACACAGCAGCAGCGCAAACACACGAATCAGCAGCGGCCGGTCATAGCGGTCCGACAACCAGCCCAGCGGCCATTGCGCCAGCAACCCGGCAAAAATACAGCAACCCATGTACCAACCGACCAGCTCGGTAGACAACCCTTGTTGTGAGGCGTAAAGCGGCGCCAGGCCGTAGAACGCACCAATCAACAGGCCTGCGCCCATCACCGCGATCAGCGATTGCGGCACCCGCTTGATAAAGAATTTAGGGTCCATGGGCGCGGGCCGCAACGGCGCCGGGTGGATGCGCCGGGTCATGGCCACCGGCACCAGACACAAGGCAAAACACATAGCCACGAGCATCAGCAGTTCAAGGCCCAGTTGCGGGTGAACCACCAGAATCAGTTGCCCGAGCACCAGCCCCAGGTACGAGGCGATCATGTACAGGCTGAACACCACGCCGCGCTGTTTGGCGTCGGCCTGCTCGTTAAGCCAGCTCTCGATGACCATGTACTGGCACATCATGCCAAGGCCGACGATCAGACGCAGCAGCAGCCAGATCGGCAGCCAGTCGGTCAAACCGTGACACAACACCGCCGCGCCGACGATCCCGGCACAGGTGGCGTACGCCCGGATATGCCCCACGCGGGCAATCAGCCGGTGCCCAAGCTTGCCGCCCAGCACCAGACCAAAATAGTTGGCCGCCATCAAGGCACCGACCCATAAACCGTCGACGTCATCGGCAGCCAGGCGCAACGCCAGGTAGGTGCTCAACAAACCTGAGCCGATCAACATCATCAGCGAGGCAAAATACAACGCTCGAAACGACTTCCAGATTTGGCGCATTGGCTTTCCGTACGGCTCCTTGTGCATGGTCCATGGATTCAAACAGGCAGTGGCGACCTGAACGACTAAGCCCAAGCCACCAAAATACGCAGTACACCTTCAAAAAAACAAGTAGTCGCTGCCGCAGGCTGCGAAGGGTTGCAGCGCAACCCGTTTCTCAAACCCTCCAGCACCTCCCCGTTACCCACCTCTGGATACCACCCCCGGACGTGAGATACATTCAAGGCGCGATCTACCAAAACAGCAGCCCCTCAACCGACAAAGGGTGCCACTTGAATAAAAATCAAAAATTGCGAACCTTCGACCTGATCCGTGAAGCGGTACTGCCTGAGTACCGCGACCGTGTAGACGACTACCTGACCTTGTACGAGCACGCGTTGCATGCTGAACCTGCCGACGCCGAGAAGTTGCATGCCATGGCCCATGAGCTTAAAGGCTACCTGCGCGGCCTCAACACCACCCGCGTGATCGGCATGGCCGATTTTGAAGCACTCGACCGCCGCGTCACCGAGTCCTGGCTGGAAGTTGAGCCTTACTGAGCGTTGCGGCTGAAGATGCGGATCACTTCATCCAGATGCTCAGCCATGGCCTGACGCGCCGCCTGCGGGTCATGTTGCTCCAGTGCCTGAAGCACGCGCCGGTGCTCGTCCTCCGAGCGGTGCGGCATGTCATCTGAGGTGTAGTGGCTTTGCAGGCGCTGGAACATGCTGCCGTAGCTGTGCCCCAGCAAGTGCTGAATCATCAATGCGTAGGCCGGGTTGTCCGATGCCTGGGCAATGCGGATATGAAACAAGCGGTCGCCGGGGTGCGTGTGCGAACCCTCGCGGTTGTCTTGTACGTTGCGCTCAAACGCTTCGCGGATCCCGGCGAGTTCTTCATCGCTGGCGTTCACGGCCGCCAGCGCCGCCGCTTCAGGCTCGATCAAGCGCCGCGCCTGGAGTAAGGCAAACGGCGGGATCTCGGCGCTGAAATCCACGGCAATGCCCAACTCCGGGTCCAGTTCGCGCCATTGGTCACGGGTGGCCTGGGCCATCACCGGCTCATTGGAAACCGCCTGCACCGGCGGCTCACACACCAACACACCATTGCCGACGCGCACGTCCACCAGGCCGATCACTTCCAGGGCAATCATTGCTTCGCGCACCGACGCCCGGCTCACGCCCAATAACTTGGCCAATTCGCGTTCGGCGGGTAGCCGACTGCCCGGCGGGAATTCACCGCTGTCGATCAAGGCCCGCAACTGATCGGCGATTTGCCGATAAAGTCTCTGGTTATCAATAACTTGGAATGGCATCGTGAAATTGGCTCTGGTCTGTGCAACGGCTCGCGAGCGCTTTTTGAAAAAAAAGTCACTTGTTGAAGCGTGAGGTGCATGCTAAAAAAGGTTCAATGGCCTGACCATTGGACGGATAACGTACAGCGATCATAGCTAAAAACGTATCCCGCCGCTGCGTCGTTTTGCCAGTTGCTACGCCCGCAATGGCCTGACCATTAGTCCAAAAGACACAATGGCGAAGGGTTCAGGCCAACAATAAAAACAATCACATCGTTACGGAGTACCCATGGATCTTTCCGGCAAACGCGTGCTGATCACGGCCGCAGCCCAAGGCATTGGCCACGCCAGTGTCCAGGCATACCTCGCCGCTGGCGCCGAAGTCTTCGCCGCCGACATCAATGCTGGCGCCCTTGAGGCCCTTGCAGGCGCTCACAAAATTGTTCTGGACGTCACCGATGCCGCCGCCATTGAGCGCCTGGCCAACGAGCTTGGCCCGCTGGATGTGCTGTTCAACTGCGCAGGCGTGGTGCACAGCGGCAACATCCTGGAATGCAGCGAAAAAGACTGGAACTTCGCCCTCGACCTCAACGTCACCGCCATGTACCGCATGATCCGCGCCTTCTTGCCGGGCATGCTGAGCAACGGCGGCGGCTCGATCATCAACATGGCCTCGGTGGCCTCCAGCGTCAAAGGCGTGCCTAACCGCTTTGCTTACTGCGCCAGCAAAGGCGCGGTGATCGGCCTGACCCGCTCAGTGGCGGCAGACTTTGTCAGCCAGAACATCCGCTGCAACGCCATCTGCCCCGGCACCGTCGACTCCCCTTCCCTGCGCCAGCGCATCCGCGAGCAAGCGGAACGCGAAGGCCGCAGCGTGGACGAGGTGTACGCCGCCTTCGCCGCCCGCCAACCCATGGGCCGCATCGGCACCGCCGAAGAAATCGCCCAATTGGCCCTGTACCTGGGCTCAAGCGCCAGCGGCTTCACCACCGGCACTGCACAAATCATTGATGGCGGCTGGAGCAACTGACAGCCCTTTTTTGACTGTGTGGGAGCGGGCTTGCTCGCGATGCTGGCGACTCGGTTTGTCTGAAACATTGCGCTGAGGCAATCGCGAGCAAGCCCGCTCCCACACATGTGATTACCTATTTCGAGGACTCTTTATGAAACTGCTCCGCTACGGCGAAAAAGGCCAGGAACGTCCCGCTCTGCTCGATAACAACGGTGATCTGCGTGACTTGTCCGCAGTGGTCACGGATATCGCAGGCGACACCCTCAGCCCGCAAAGCATTGCCCGCCTGCAAGACATCGACCCGGCCACCCTGCCGCTCGTCCAAGGCTCGCCACGGATCGGCGCATGCGTCGGCCAAGTCGGCAAGTTCATCTGCATCGGCCTCAACTACGCCGACCACGCCGCTGAAACCGGTGCGGCCATCCCGGCTGAGCCGGTGGTGTTCAACAAGTGGACCAGCGCCATCGTCGGCCCGAACGACAACGTCGAAATCCCGCGTAACTCCCGCAAGACTGACTGGGAGGTCGAACTGGGTGTGGTCATCGGCAAAGGTGGCCGCTACATCAGCGAAAGCGACGCGCTGGAACACGTGGCCGGCTATTGCGTGATCAACGATGTGTCCGAGCGCGAGTTCCAGCTGGAACTGGGCGGCACCTGGGACAAAGGCAAAGGCTGCGACACCTTCGGCCCGCTCGGCCCATGGCTGGTGACCCGTGATGAAATCGCCGACCCGCACCAGCTCGACCTGTGGCTGGAAGTCGACGGCAAGCGTTACCAGAACGGCAATACGCGCACGATGATTTTCCAGATCCCCAAAATCGTCAGCTACCTCAGCCAGTTCATGAGCCTGCAACCCGGCGACGTGATCTCTACCGGCACCCCGCCCGGCGTCGGCCTGGGCATCAAACCAGACCCTGTGTACCTGCGTGCGGGCCAGCACATCCGCCTGGGCATCAGCGGCCTGGGTGAACAAAACCAACGCACTGTCGACGCCGAATAAGCCGGAGAACGCCATGACTACCATTACTGCTGTACGGGTTGAAGACATTCGCTTCCCCACCTCGCAATCGCTGGACGGCTCGGACGCGATGAACCCGGACCCGGACTATTCCGCGGCCTACGTCATCCTCGAAACCGACACCCCGAACCTCGAAGGCCACGGCCTGACGTTCACCATCGGCCGTGGCAACGAGATCTGCTGCGCCTCGATCAAAGCCCTCGCAGGCCTGATGGTCGGCCTCAAGCTTGAGTGGATCGCCGAAGACATGGGCCGCTTCTGGCGCTACGTGACCAGCGACAGCCAACTGCGCTGGATCGGCCCGGACAAGGGCGCCATCCACTTGGCCACCGGCGCAGTGGTCAACGCCGCCTGGGACCTCTGGGCCAAGGCCGAAGGCAAGCCGGTGTGGCGTCTGGTGGCCGACATGAGCCCTGAGCAACTGGTGCGCTGCATTGATTTTCGTTACATCACCGACTGCATCACCCCCGACGAAGCCCTGACCCTGCTGCGCGAGCGCGCCCACGGCAAAGCCGAGCGTTTGGCCCTGCTCGAAGCTAAAGGTTACCCGTGCTACACCACCTCGGCCGGCTGGCTGGGCTACGCCGACGAGAAGCTCCGTCGCTTGTGCCAGGAAGCCGTCGACGCGGGCTTCTCGCACATCAAATTAAAAGTCGGCCACGACCTGCAAGACGATATCCGCCGCGTGCGTATCGCCCGCGAAGTGATCGGTCCGGACCGCAAGCTGATGATCGACGCCAATCAGGTCTGGGAAGTCGACGCAGCCATCGACTGGGTGCGTGAACTGTCGTTCGCCCAGCCGTGGTTTATCGAAGAACCGACCAGCCCGGACGACGTCGAAGGCCACCGCAAAATCCGCCTGGGCGTCAGCCCGGTCAAGGTCGCCACCGGCGAAATGTGCCAGAACCGCATCGTCTTCAAGCAACTGATCATGCGCGAAGCGATCGACGTGGTGCAGATCGACGCCTGCCGCCTGGGCGGGGTCAACGAAGTGCTGGCCGTCATGCTCATGGCCGCCAAATACAACTTGCCGGTCTGCCCGCATGCCGGTGGCGTGGGCCTGTGCGAGTACGTGCAGCACCTATCGATGATCGACTACCTGTGCATCGCCGCCACCCACGAAGGCCGCGTGGTGGAGTTTGTCGACCACCTGCACGAACACTTCGAAGACCCCTGCGTGATCCGCGACGCCGCCTACATGCCGCCACAGGCGCCGGGCTTCTCGATCCAGATGAAAGCCGCCTCCCGCGAGCAGTACCGCTATCGGGGCTAAACCAGCGTTTTAAGGGACGGAGTACAACAACAATGTCGTCCACACAGCCACCACGCCTGGATGCGCATCAGCACTTCTGGCGGTATGACGCAGCCGGTTACCCGTGGATCAGCCACGACATGCCCGGCTTGCGCCGCGACTTTATGCCCGACGACCTGCGCCCCTTGCTCGATCAGGCAGGGCTCGACGGCTGCATTGCCGTGCAAGCCCGCGCCTGCGAAAACGAGACGGACTGGCTGTTGCAGTTGGCCGGGCACTACCCGTGGATTCGCGCCGTGGTGGGCTGGGTCGACCTGTGCGCCGCCGATCTTGAACACTCGCTGGAACGCTGGGCGCAGGCCTCGGTGCTGCGCGGGTTTCGTCATCAGTTGCAAGACGAACCCGCGCCTGCCGAGTTCATGCAACGGGCCGACTTCAACCGTGGCCTGGCGACGTTACAGCGCCAGGGCAAGGTCTATGAAGTGCTGATCAAGGCCTGCGACCTGAGCGCCGCGACGCAGCTGTGCCAGCGCCATGACCAGCATCACCTGGTGCTCGACCACCTCGCCAAGCCAAACGTGCAGGCCAACAACCTGCGCCAATGGGCTGAGCAACTGGCGCCGCTGGCCGCGCTGCCCCATGTCAGTTGCAAGCTGTCGGGGCTGGCGACCGAGGCCGATTGGCAGCACTGGCAGCCCGAGCAACTGACTCCGTACCTGGACACCGCACTGCACCTGTTTGGCCCTGAACGCTTGATGTTCGGTTCCGACTGGCCGGTGTGCCTGCTAGCCAGCGACTACCGCACCACCCACACCCTGGTCGACAGCGTTTTGCACATCCTCAGCGCCGCTGAACAAGCGGCGATTTGGGGCGCCAACGCCTGCTCCATCTACGGGCTTGAAGGAGTGACACGATGAATCTGCATCTGCAAGACAAGGTCTTTATCGTCACCGGCGGCGGCTCCGGCATTGGTGCCGCGATATCCCTGGGGCTGGCCGATGAAGGCGCGATCCCGGTGATTTTCGGTCACAGCCCGTTGTCGGATGAACTGGCCCGGCAACTGGATCAACGCGGCGCACAAAGCCTGTTTATTCAGGTTGAACTGCGCGACGAAGACGCCTGCCGCGCCGCTGTCGCCCGCGTTCTGCAACGCTTCGGGCGCATCGACGGGCTGGTCAATAATGCGGGCGTCAATGACAGCGTGGGCCTGGACGCCGGGCGCTCGGCCTTTGTCGAATCGCTGGAAAAAAACCTCATCCACTACTACCTCATGACCCACCTGTGCGTCGACGCGCTCAAGGCCAGCCGTGGGTCCATCGTCAATATAAGCTCCAAAACCGCCCTCACCGGCCAGGGCGGCACCAGTGGCTACACCGCCGCCAAAGGCGCGCAACTGTCGCTGACCCGCGAGTGGGCCACCTCGTTGCTGGCCGATGGCGTGCGGGTTAACGCAGTCATCCCCGCCGAGGTCATGACCCCGCTGTACGAGCGCTGGATCAACAGCTTCGACGACCCGCACGCCAAGCTGGCGAGCATCGTCGAGAAAATCCCCCTTGGCCAGCGCATGACCACCGCAGAAGAAATCGCCGACAGCGTGCTGTTCCTGTTATCGCCCCGCGCCTCCCACACCACCGGGCAATGGCTGGTGGTCGACGGCGGCTACACCCACCTGGACCGGGCACTGACATGAGCAAACCATGCACTGACCCTGTGGGAGCGGGCTTGCTCGCGATACAGGCGACGCGCGCTGCCTGATCCACCGCACAGATGCCATCGCGAGCAAGCCCGCTCCCACAAGAAATGATCCATGCAAGTCGCTCACAACAATAAGAAGGAGATGCGTCATGTCACTCAAGCACTCGAACGTCGCCGCGCCGCCCTTTACCAAGGCGGTGACGTCTTACCGCTGGGCACTGATTCTGGTGACCTGCCTGTTCTTTCTGTGGGGGTTGTCGTATGGCTTGCTGGATGTGCTCAACAAGCACTTCCAGGAAACCCTGCACGTCAGCAAGGCCCAGTCCGGCTTGCTGCAAAGCGCGTACTTCGGCGCCTATTTTCTGATCGCCCTGCCCGCCGGGTTCTTGATGGACAAATACGGCTACAAGGCGGGAATTTTGCTCGGTCTGTGCCTGTATGCCTGCGGCGCCCTGCTGTTCATGCCCGCCGCGGCCGCGCAAAGCTTTCAGTTCTTTTTGTTCGCGCTGTTTGTAATTGCCTGCGGCCTGGGCTGCCTCGAAACCGCTGCCAACCCGTATGCCACGGTGCTGGGCTCACCCGCCGGGGCTGAGCGGCGCTTGAACCTGGCGCAGTCGTTCAATGGCCTCGGGCAGTTTTTTGGCCCCTTGATTGGCGGTGCGCTGTTCTTCAGTGGTGCCAACAGCACTGACACCACCCAGTCGCTGCAAATGACCTATCTGGTGATTGCCTCGCTGGTGCTGCTGGTCGCCGTGCTGATCGCCCGCACCCCGCTGCCGGACCTGCGCGAGCAAGAAGTTCAGGCCCAGCAACTGAGTGATAAAGGCCTGTGGCAACACCGCGAGTTTGTCACCGGGGTTATCACCCAGTTCTTTTACGTCGGCGCGCAAGTCGGCGTCGGGGCGTTTTTTATCAACTACGTCACCGAGCACTGGGCGCAGATGGGCAGCCAGCAAGCGGCGTATCTGCTTTCGGTGGCCATGCTCAGCTTCATGTTTGGGCGCTTCTTCAGCACCTGGCTGATGGGCCGCGTCAATGCCCAGCGCCTGTTAATGATTTACGCACTGATCAACGTGGCGCTGTGCGCGGTGGTGGTGCTGGGGGTTGAAGGCGTGTCGGTGGTAGCCCTGGTGGCGACCTTCTTCTTTATGTCGATCATGTTCCCGACCCTGTTCGCCATGGGCGTGAAAAACCTCGGCGCGCATACCAAGCGCGGCAGCTCGTTCATGATCATGGCCATTGTTGGCGGGGCCCTGCTGCCCTACGTGATGGGCCTGGTCGCCGACCACTCCTCCACCGCCGTGGCGTATCTGTTGCCAATGGGCTGTTTTGTCATCGTCGCGGCCTATGCCCGCTCCGCCTTGAGAGCCCGTTAATCGCTGTCCCTGTTGTTGAACTCCACAAAAAAATAATCGGAGCCACCCATGTCCAATCCTGTGTTGAATCAGGCGCTCAGCAAGATTCGCTGGCGCATCCTGCCCTTTGTTGCCTTGATGTTCGCGATGGCGATCATTGACCGTTCCAACATTGGCTTTGCCAAACATGCCCTGCAGGCAGACACCGGCCTGAGCAACGCCGCGTTTGCCTTGGGCGCGGGCATTTTCTTTATCGGCTACGCCGTGTTTGAAGTGCCCAGCAACCTGATGTTGCACAAAGTCGGCGCACGCATCTGGCTGAGCCGGATCATGATCACCTGGGGCCTGGTGTCGGCCGCCATGATGTTTGCCCACAACGAAACCAGCTTCTACATCCTGCGCTTTTTGCTCGGCGTGGCCGAAGCGGGCCTGTCGCCGGGCGTGGTGCTGTACCTGACCTACTGGTTCCCGCAGAACAAGCGCGGCGCCGCCTACGGCATTTACTACTTCGGCGTGCCGGTGTCGTTGATGGTCGGCGGCCCGGTGTCGGGCTGGCTGCTGGAAAGCGCGCAATTTGGCCTGACCGGCTGGCAATGGATGTTCGTCACCGAAGGCCTCGCCGCCTCGGTCATCGGCGTGTTTGCGCTGTTCTACCTCACGGACAAACCGCGCACAGCCAAATGGCTGACCGAGCAAGAAAAAGCCGCAGTCGAGCACGAACTGGAAAAAGAACACCTGCTCAAGGCCGATACAGGGCCGTCGTCCTGGCGCTCGGCGCTGATCAACCCGACAGTGCTGTACTTCACCCTGATCTACTTCACCATCCAGGTCAGCGTGTACGGCGTGCTGTTTTACCTGCCGACGCGCATCGCTGAATTGCTCGGCACCGGCATCGGCCTGGAAGTCGGCCTGCTGACGTCCATCCCGTGGATCGCCACCGTGATCGTGCTCTACGCGGTCACCCGCTACGCCGACCGCAAAGGCCTGCAAACCCGCTTTGCCGCGCTGATGCTGGCCCTGGCTGCGGTCGGCATGGTCGGCTCGACCTTGAGCGCCAGCCTGCCGCTGGTCATCCTCGCGTTCTGCCTGGCGGCCGCCGGTTTTATCACCGTGCAACCGCTGTTCTGGACCTTGCCGACGCGCTTTCTGAGTGGCGCCGCCGCGGCCAGCGGGATCGCCGTGATCGGCGCCCTGGGCAACCTCGGCGGCTTCCTGGCCCCCACGGTTAAAACCTGGGCCGAACAGCAATTCGACAGCACCCATGCCGGCATGTACTTCCTCGCCGCTACGGCGCTGCTGGGTACATTGATGTTATTGCGCTCGGCCAGAAAAGGCCGTGAGCCGGGTAAACGTATTGACCCAGCCCGAGTGGCGCCATCCGCCTGACAACCACTGAGGTGGGAGTACGCTTGAACGGGGTCATAGCCATATGGCATCCCACAAAGGGTAATCTCCCACTCTCTTGACCAGCCCTGCACGCAAGGGGTTGGCAATGACATAACGGGCCATACGCTTCAAGTCCTCCTCATTGCGTAAAGCATGGTCATGGTAGCCCTGCTGCCATCGACTGCCTGTTCGACCGGTGGCCTGATTGATGGCTCTTGTACTCAACGACTTGGTACGGCACATCAATTGGTCAAGTGAGCTGCGCTGAAGCACTACCAGCCAGTGAAAATGATCTGGCATTACCACCCATGCCAGCGAATCAACGAAACCTTGCTCTTGCGCGCTCCGCAACTGTTCAACCACCAGCCTGCCCACGCGCCAGTCATGGAAAACAGGTTCCCGATTAAGCGTATTGGCCGTCAGCAGGTAGATTCGGTTTGGCTCGCTGAACCGACCATGACGCAGGCGGTGAGAAGCAGGAAACTGGGGCATAGAGCGTCTCGATGAGTCGACAGACCCAAAGGCTAGTCACTGAATGCACAGCACCCTCCGTCATCGTTTAACCGCATATGTCAGTATTGCAAACACCCTGTGGGAGCGGGCTTGCTCGCGATGGCAGCAACGCGGTAGTGCAGGTTCACCGCGTCGCCTGAATCGCGAGCAAGCCCGCTCCCACTAGAGTTACAAGGTTCCTCTGGGTATTTCCCGGGCCAAGCGCGTACACTGCCAGCGTTGTTTCAGTATGTTACGAAGGAAAGAAGTCGGTCCGAATCCGACGCGGTCGCGCCACTGTAGTCGGCACCTTGCCGAGAGCCAGATCTTCCTTTGCCTTTGCACTCTTGCCGGGACGCGTAATCCCAGAGGTAATCATGGTTTCTAACGCTGCTACTCACTCTGACCTCTCCATTCCTGCCATTCCCCTGCGCGATGTACTGCCGTGGGCGATTTTCGGTGGCCTGTTGCTGTTGCTGGCGATTTATTTCGTCGGTGCTGAACAAGGCGCCACCGCCGTCTTCAAGGGCATGTACGTGCACGAGTTCGTACACGACGGTCGCCACCTGCTGGGCTTTCCCTGCCACTGATCCGAGGGGTTTCACATGACTGGTCGTTTACTCGTCAGGGGCATGCTTGTCGGTCTGTTGGCCGGCCTGCTGGCTTTCAGCTTTGCCAAGGTGTTCGGCGAACCCGAGATTGATCGCGCTATTGCCTTCGAAGAAGGCATGTCCCATTCCCACTCCCACGGTGACGCCGAGGAAGAAGAACCCGAACTGGTCAGCCGCGAAGTGCAAAGCACCTTCGGCCTGTTGACCGGGGTGCTGGTGTACAGCGTGTCGCTGGGCGGCATTTTTGCCCTGGTGTTCGCCTACTCACTGGGCCGTGTCGGTAACGTCGGCCCGCGTGGCCTGGCCGCACTGCTGGCGCTGGCCGCCTTTGTGGTGCTGTATCTGGTGCCGGGGCTGGTGTATCCGGCCAACCCGCCAGCCGTGGGCAACCCGGACACCATCGGCAAGCGCACGCAGTTGTTCTTCCTGATGCTGCTGGTGTCGCTGGCCGCCGCGATCATTGCCGTCAGTGCAGGCCGTAAGTTCATTGCCCGCTCGGGTCTGTGGAACGGCGTGATCAAGGGCGTGGTGCTGTACCTGGTAATTGTCTCGATCGCAGGCTTTTTGTTCCCGACGTTCAATGAAGCACCGGACGGTTTCTCGGCCCTGCTGCTGTGGAAATTCCGCGTCGCCTCGCTGGGCATTCAAGCGGTACTGTGGACCGCTCTGGGCCTGATCTTCGGCGTCGTCGCCGAACGTTTGCTGCTGCCCAACAAGCCTTACAAAGCGTAACGCCCTGTAGGAGCTGCCGAGGAACGACGGCTGCGATCTTTTAAAAGATCAAAAGATCGCAGCCTGCGCCAGCTCCTACGGGGTTATTGCCCAGCCCCCGCCCAAACTCTGGATCAACGCCACGCTGCCCTGGCTCAATTGCCCCTGGGTGTCGCGCAGGTTCTGCTCGGTCTGCAACAAGATCAATTGCTGGGTCAGGACGTTCTGCTGGCTGACGGTGCCGGCTTTTAGCTGCGCCTGCTGGCTGCCGAACAGTTGCTGATTGCGCGTGTAGATCTGCTGGTAGGTGTCCGCCTGCACGTGCAGGTGGTTGATCGCCGACAGGTTGTCTTCGACGTTCTGCAAGGCCGACAACACGGTGCCCCGGTAGGTCGCCGCGTCCTGGTCGTAGCTGGCTTGCGCCTGTTGCACCGCCGCCTCGCGGGCGCCGCCGTCAAACAGGGTCGCAGCCAATGCCGGGCCCAGGGTCCAGATGCGGTTCGGCACACTAAACAGACTGCCCAGCGCACTGGCGCGATAACCGCCTTCAGCGGTCAAGTCCAGGGTCGGGAAAAACGCCGCTTCAGCCACGCCGATTTTGCCGTTGGCCGCCGCTGCCGTGCGCTCCGCAGCCACCACATCGGGTCGGCGCAGCAACAAATCCGAGGGCAAGCTCAACGGCGGGCGCGGCACCGCAAAGGCGTGCTGCGCCAGCGCCGCCACGCTGAATTGCGACGGTGCCTCGCCCACCAGCACCGCCAGCGCATGCTCGTATTGCTCGCGAGAGCGCTGCGCGGTCTGCAACGCGGCCACCACGGTGCTCAGTTGGTCCTGGGCTTGCAGCAGTTGGTCATTGGCCGCCGTGCCCTGGGCGTATTCGGCCTGGATCATGTCGAGCAATTGCTGGTTGATCTGCTGCTGTTGCTGCAACAACCCGATGTCGATGTCCTGTTGGCGCAAGGCCAGGTAATTGCTCGCCACGCTGGAGCTGATGGACAAACGCACCCCGGCCAACAAGGCGTCCGAGGCTTGTGCAGAGGCGCTGCTGGACTCAATGCCGCGTCGCACCTGGCCCCATAAATCAGGCTCCCAACTGGCGGTCAGGGTAGCGCTGACCGAGTTTTCAACCCCGCCTGCGCTGCCCGCCCCGCTGCTGGACCCGCTGCCGCCCACCCCGCGTGAGCCGGACAGCCCGGCGCCCAGGGTCGGCCACAAACCGGCACGGCTCGATGACACTTGTGCCTGCGCGCCGCGATACGCCGCCTCGGCAGCAACAATTGACTGGTTGGCCGTGGCCGAGCGCTGGATCAACTGCGTCAGCACCGGGTCGTTATAGGCCAGCCACCACTGGCTGTTCAGCGCGCCTTGGGGGTTGGCCACGGCCCGTTGCCACTGCGTGCCCTCCTTGAAGCCCATGGGCAATGGCATGGCCGGTTTTTGATAGTCCGGACCGACCATGCACCCGGCCAGGGTCAGGCTAAAGGTCATGGCCAGCAGCAGCGGTTTGAGGTTCATCGGGTGGTCTCCTTGGGCGCCCGGCGCAGACGTTGCGACAAGCGGTCCAGCCAGAGGTAAATCACGGGCGTGGTGTACAGCGTCAGCACTTGGCTGAAGAGCAACCCGCCCATGATGGAAATGCCCAGCGGGCGACGCAATTCCGAGCCGTAGCCGATGCCCAGCACCAGCGGCAAGGCGCCGAGCATCGCCGCCAGGGTGGTCATCATGATCGGCCTAAAGCGAATCAGGCAGGCGCGGCGGATCGCTTGTTGCGGGCTGAGGCCCAGCGCTTTGCCTTCGGTAATGGCGAAGTCGATCATCATGATCGCGTTTTTCTTGACGATGCCGATCAGCAAAATCACCCCCACCAGCGCAATGATCGACAGCTCGGTGCCGGTCATGAGCAAAGCAATCAACGCCCCCACCCCGGCCGACGGCAAGGTCGAGAGGATGGTCAGCGGGTGGATCAGGTTTTCGTAGAGCATGCCGAGCACGATGTACACCGAGACAATCGCCGCCAGAATCAGCCAGGGTTCGCTGGACACCGACGACTGAAACACCTGTGCCGTTCCGGCAAAGTGCCCGACCACACTGGCCGGCATGCGCAGTTGCGCTACCGCGTCATCCACCAACGTGGTGGCCTGGCCGATGGACACGCCGGGGGCCAGGTTGAAAGACACCGTCACCGCCGGGAAGGTGCCCTGATGGCTGATGGAAATCGCCGTGCGCGCCACCGACTGTTGCGCCACCGCAGACAACGGGATCAACGTCGCATTGGCGTTGCTCGCCAGGTTGGGCGCGGTGTTGGTCTTGCTGGCCGTCGAGGCACCTTGCGGCAGGTAAATTGATTTGAGCGCAGACGGGTCGGCCCAGTATTCGGGGGCGACTTCCATGACCACGTGGTACTGGTTGGCGGCGCGGTAAAGGGTCGACACCTGGCGCTGGCCAAAGGCGTCGTACAGGGTCTGGTCAATCGCCGACAGGCTGACCCCGAGCCGCGCCGCCGTGTCGCGGTTGACCGCCACATTGGCCGCAAGGCTGTTGTCTTGCTGGTCGGTATTGAGGTCTTTGAGCTGCGGCAGTTTATGCAACGCCGCCAGCACCTTGGGCACCCACACGTCGAGGCTGCTCTGGTCGTCGGCAGTCAGCGTGTATTGGTACTGCGCGGCGCTCTGGCGCCCGCCCACGGTGATGTCCTGCACCGATTGCAGGAATAACCGGGTGCCCGGCATGTCGCCCAGGGTTTTGCGGATCTGGGCGATGATCTGGTCGGCGCTGGCCTTGCGCTCACTCAAGGGCTTGAGCGAGATAAACATCTGCCCGGTGTTCACCGAACCGCCTCCGCCGCCCGCGCCGCCGATAAAACCGCCGACCGCTTCCACGTTGGGATTGAGCAACACTTTGCGGTTGATCGCCAGAAAGTCCTGCTGCATGGCGCCATACGAGATGCTTTGCGAGGCCATGATGCTGCCGTTCAGGCGCCCGGTGTCTTCCTGCGGGAAAAAGCCCTTGGGCACCCGCACGTACAGCACCCCGGCCAGCACGATCACCAATAGCGTGACCAGCCCCATCAGCAGGGTGTGATTGATCACCCAGCCGAGGGTGCGGTCGTAGAAGCGATGAAAACGCGAGTCCGGCGCCGCCTCCGGGTGTTGGGCGGTTGCCGGGGCACGTAAAAACACCGCCGCCAGCATCGGCGTGATGGTCAGTGACACCAACATCGACATCGCAATCGACACCGACAAAGTGACCGAAAACTCACGAAACAAACGCCCGACGATCCCGCCCATCAACAGCAGCGGAATAAACACCGCCACCAGCGACACGCTGATGGTCAGCACGGTAAAGCCCACCTCCCGAGCACCGGCCAGCGCCGCCTGTACCCGCGATTCACCGCGCTCCAGATGGCGCATGATGTTTTCCACCACCACAATCGCGTCATCGACCACAAACCCGGTGGCAATGGTCAACGCCATCAACGACAGGTTGTTGAGGCTGTAGCCCATGAAGTACATGACGCCAAAGGTGCCAAGCAGCGACAGCGGCACGACAATGGCCGGCACCAGGGTGCTGCGCCAATCACGGAAAAACGCAAACGTGACCAGCGTCACCAGCAGAATCGAGGCGATCAGGCTGATTTCTACGTCGCGCAACGAGGCGCGAATGGTGGTGGTGCGGTCCATCAAAATGTTGAGCTTGATCGAGGCCGGAATCGACGCTTGCAGAAACGGCAGCTCGGCCTTGACCGCGTCCACCGTCTCGATCACGTTGGCCCCCGGCTGCTTGAAGATCACCAGCAATACCGACGGTTGGCCGTTGTACAAGCCATAGTTGCGCAGGTCTTCGACGTCTTCGCTCACGTAACCCAGGTCGCTGATGCGCACCAGGTCACCATTGTTCTGCTTGACCACCAGCGCGCCGTAGTCCGGCGCGTTATAGAGCTGGTCATTGGCGGCAATCACATTGCCCTGTGCGCCGATATCGATCGTGCCTTTGGGCAGGTTGACGTTTGACGCGGCGATCACCTCGCGCACCTGTTCAAGGCTCACGCCGTAATGGTTGAGGCGGTCCGGGTTGAGTTCGACCCGCACCGCCGGCAAGGCCCCGCCGCCCACCGTCACGTCACCCACACCGCTGGTTTGCAGGAGCTTTTGTTCGAGCAGGGTCGAGGCCACGTCGTACATGTGCCCCGGCGTGGCCGCATCGGAGGTCAGGCTGATGACCATAATCGGCGAGTCAGCCGGGTTGACCTTGCGGTAGGTCGGGTTGCCCGACAAGTCGCTGGGCAAGTTGCTGCGCGCGGCGTTGATTGCCGCCTGCACATCGCGGGCGGCGCCGTCGATGTCGCGATTAAGGTCGAACTGCAAGTTGATCCGGGTCGTGCCCAGACTGCTCGACGAGGTCATTTGCGTGACCCCGGCGATCTGCCCGAACTGACGTTCCAGCGGCGTGGCCACCGAGGTGGCGACGGTGTGCGGGTCGGCCCCCGGCAACTTGGCGCTGACGCTGATGGTGGGGAAATCCACCTCCGGCAGCGGCGCCACCGGCAGCAGGTTGAACGCCAGCACGCCAAACAGCGCGAGCCCGACAGCCAGCAAGGTGGTGGCGATGGGACGTTGGATAAACGGCGCACTGAGGTTCATCGCGATCAATCCGCCCTGGCTGTGCGGCGACCCTTCAGGCGCTGCCCGAGGTCATGCATCGCGAGGAAGATCACCGGGGTCGAAAACAGCGTCAGCAACTGGCTGAGCAGCAGCCCGCCAATGATCGCGATCCCCAACGGGTGGCGCAGTTCAGAGCCAATGCCGGTGCCCAGCGCCAACGGCACGGCGCCGAACAGCGAGGCCATGCTGGTCATCAGAATCGGCCGAAAGCGCAATGCCGCCGCCTGCTTGATCGCCTGCATCGGGCTCAAGCCTTCTCGTCGCTCCAGGTCGAGGGCGAAGTCGACCATCATGATGCCGTTTTTCATCACGATACCGATCAGCAGCACGATGCCGATCAAGCCGATGATGTCGAACTGGGTGCCGGTGACCAGCAGCGCCAGCAACGCCCCCAGCGCCGCCGAAAGCAAGGTAGAGAGAATGGTGATCGGGTGCACGAAGCTCTCGTAGAGCATGCCCAGCATCAGGTACACCACCACAATCGCCGCCAGCACCAGCACCGCCTGATTGGCCAACGACGCCTCAAACGTCGCCGCCGCGCCCTGCAACGACACTTGCACCGAGGCCGGCATCGCCACCTGCTGCTCGATGGTCTTGAGCTGGTTCAGGGCCGTGCCCAGGGTTTGGCCAGGCGCCAGGTTGAACGAGATGTCGGCATACGCGAACTGCCCCAGCCGGTTGATCGTCAGCGGCGTCTGCACCACCTGCATCGTCGCCATGCTCGACAGCGGCGCCACCCCGCCGCCGGGGATGTCGACGTAGAGCCCGGTGAGCAAATCCGCGAGGTTCTTCGGCGGATGGTCGGTGGCCATCACCACGTGGTACTGGTTGAGCTGGGTGTAAATGGTCGACACCTGACGCTGGCCGAAGGCGTCATAGAGCACGTCGTCAATCGCCTGCGGGGTAATGCCCAGACGCGAAGCGGTGGCGCGGTCAAACGTGAGCTGGATCTGATTGCCGAACTGCATCGCCTGGCTTTGCACATCGGTGAAGGTCGGGTCTTGCTTGATCGCCGCCATCAGCTTGCCGGTCCATTCCTGCAATACCTGCGGGTCGGTGGCCTGCAGGCCGAGGCGGTAACGGGTGGTGGCCACGCTGGCGTCAAGGGTCAGGTCTTGCACCGAGTGCAGGTACAGGCGGATCCCGGCGTCGTCGGCGTTGGCATCGGCCAGGCGCCGGATCACCGTGCTGGCGCTGTCGCGCTGGTCACGCGGCTTGAGGTTGATCAGCAGATTGCCCTGATTGATGGTGGGGTTGGTCTGGTCGATGCCGACAAACGACGACAGGCTCTGCACCGCCGGGTCGCGCAAAATGCGCGAGGCCAGGCGCTGTTGCTCGACCTGCATCTTCTGGAACGAAATAGTTGGCGAGGCTTGGGAAATCCCCTGAATCAGCCCGGTGTCCTGCTTAGGGAAAAAGCCCTTGGGCATGACCGTCAGCGTCAGCACCGTGAGCACGGCGGTGAACACCACCGACAGCAGCGCCAGGGTGCGGTGCGCCAGCACCCAGTTCAGGCCGCGCACATAATGCTGGTTAATGCGGTCGAAAAAGTCTTCGCGGCGCGCCTGCGGGTGCGGGTGCGCCTTGAGCATGCGCGCGCACATCATCGGCGTCAGGGTCAGGGTAATCACCGCCGAAATCACGATGGTCACGGCCACGGTCATGGCGAACTCACGAAACAGCCGCCCCACTACGTCGCCCATGAACAACAGCGGGATCATCACCGCAATCAGCGCCAATGACAGCGATATGATGGTGAAGCCGATTTGCGCCGAGCCTTTGAGCGCGGCCTGCAACGGCGTATCCCCTTCCTCCAGGTAACGGCTGATGTTTTCGACCATGACAATGGCATCGTCGACCACAAAACCGATGGCTATGGTCAGCGCCATCAAGGTCAGGTTATTCAGCGAAAAACCCAGCGCATAGGCCACCGCCAAGGTGCCGAGCAGGGTCAAGGGCACGGTCACGGCGGGAATAAGGGTGGCCGCGACATTGCGCAAAAACAAGAAGATCACCAACACCACCAGCACCACGGCAACCGCCAGTTCGTACTGTACGTCGGTGACCGAGGCGCGAATGGTCTGGGTGCGGTCGGTGAGCACCGCCACCTTGAGCGTGCCCGGCAAACTGGCGCGCAGCGTGGGCAGCAAATGTTGCACGCGGTCGACCACCTCAATCACATTGGCCCCCGGCTGGCGCTGGATGCTCAGCACAATCGACGGGGTTTGGTTGGTCCAGGCGGCCTGGCGCGGGTTTTCCGGGCCTTGGGTCGAGGTGGCAATTTGTGACAGGCGGATCGCGGCGCCGTTTTTATAGGCGATCACCAAATCGCGGTATTCCTCGGCCGATTGCAACTGGTCGTTGGCACCAATGGAATACGCCTGAAACTTGCCGTCGATGCTGCCCTTGGCCTGGTTGACGTTGGCGGTGCCCAGGGAGGTGCGCAGATCGTCCAGCGACAGCCCGAGGTTATTCAGCGCCGAGGTATTGGCCTCGACCCGCACCGCCGGGCGCTGGCCGCCGCTGATGGTGACCAGGCCGACGCCGCTGATCTGCGAAATTTTCTGCGCCAGCCGGGTGTCGGCCAGGTCTTCGATTTTGGTCAGCGGCAGCACATCCGAGGTCAGTGACAGGGTCAGCACCGGCGCATCGGCCGGGTTGACCTTGCTGTACACCGGCGGGTACGGCAGGTTGGCCGGTAAAAAAGTGCCGGCGGCGTTGATCGCGGCCTGTACCTCTTGCTCAGCCACATCCAGCGACAGCGCCAGATCAAACTGCAAGGTCACCACCGAGGCGCCATCGGAGCTGGTAGAGCCCATGGACTTCAGGCCAGGCATCTCGCCCAACTGGCGTTCAAGCGGCGCGGTAATCGACGAACTGATCACCTCGGGGCTGGCGCCGGGGTATTGGGTAAACACCTGAATGGTCGGGTAATCGACCTCCGGCAACGCCGACACCGAGAGCAGGCGGTAGCCCAGAATCCCCAGCAACAAGATCGCGACCATCAACAAACACGTGGCCACCGGGCGTTCGATAAAGGGACGAGAGACGTTCATCAGCGGCGACTCACTGTGCGACTACTTTAATGGCCGAGCCGTTGTCGAGCTTGTCTGCACCTTCCGTGATCACCTGTTCACCCGGCTTGACCGAAGCGTCGAGAATCGCGGTGACATCGCCCACGCTTGGGCCGGACTTGACGTTGCGCAGGCTGGCCTTGCTGCCCGCCACCACAAACACGAAATCGCCCTGGCTGCCGTGCTGAATGGCCCGGGTCGGCACCACCGGCACTTGATCCAGCGTCTGCGCCTTGAGCCGCGCATTGACGAACTGATTGGGGAACAGCACATGGTCGGCGTCATCGAATTGCGCCTTGACCTTGATCGTGCCGGTGCTGGTGTCGACCTGGTTATCCAGCGCCAGCAGTTGCCCGCTGGCCAACAGGTTTTGCTTGTTGCGGTCATAAGCCAGCACGCTGACAACGCCTGCCGCCCTGGCTTGATTGATCGCCCCCAGGTAGTCCTCGGGCACGGCAAACACCACCGTGGCGGGCTTCATCTGCGTGATTACCGCAATCGCGGAGGTGCTGGCGGTGGTCACATAGTTGCCGGGGTCAACCTGGCGCAACCCGACAATCCCGTCCACCGGCGAAGTGATGGTGCAATAACTCAACTGCACCTCAAGGTTTTGCACACTGCCCTGATCGGCCGCCACCGTGCCCAGTTGCTGCGCCACCGTAGAGATTTGCGTATCGAGGGTTTGTTGGCTGATGGAACCGGCCTTGATCAACTCGCGGTAGCGCGCCAAGTCACGCTGGGCATTGCTCAACACCGCCTGATCGTGGGCCAGAATGCCTTGGGCTTGAGCCAGTTGCGCCTTCAGCGCACGGTCGTCGATGCGGGCGATCACCTGCCCTTTGCGCACCTGCTGGCCTTCCTTGAAGTCAACCGAGGCCAGAATGCCGTCGACCTGCGTGATCACCGTCACGCTCTGCGTGGGCGTGACCGTGCCGAGGGCATCGATGTATACCGGCACATCCTGCGGCACCACCGCCACCGCCGCCACCGGCTCGGCCCGCCCGCCCATGCCCATGGGGCGGTCTTTGTGCGCCATGGCGGGCCAATGGGCATACAGCGCCCAAGCAATGGCCAGCACAACCAGCGCACTGAGCGCCCAGATAAAAGTGTGTCGTCTGCTCGTGTTCACACGCGTCACTCACCAAAAGAAGGCTGAGTTCAGAGTATCGAAGCGGCGACCCGCGAAATTAAATTCGGTGACAGCTTACAAAGGTTTTACACAGCCCGATTTTCTAGTTGATGTGACGATTTTCAAGATCAAAAGATCGCAGCCTGCGGCAGCTCCTACAGGTTTAGCGTGCACATTAATCGAAAGAGGTGTCCCCCTGTAGGAGCTGTCGAGGGACGAAGGCTGCGATCTTTAAAGATCACAAGCTCCTACAGGATATTTGGGGGCCGCTGATCTACGCCGTAGCCGCTGTGCCTTTCATGTGCGTCACCGGCGCTAAAGGTTCTTTTAGCAGTGCAAAGTAGGCAAACGCCGAGCACAGGGCGACGACTGCGCTGATGATGAAGGCTGATGAGAACGAGCCGCTCTGTTGCACGCTGAAGCCCGTGAGGATCGGTGCGATGGAACCCGCCAGGTAGCCACCGAAGTTCTGGATCGAACCAAACGAGGCAACTCGCTCTGACGGCACGATGGTGTTGACGATCATCCACGCGGTGGCGCTGGAGATGTTGATGAAGAACATGGTCAGGCACAGCAGCACCACGCACGCGACGACGTTGGTGGTGAAGGCCACGATCAGGGTGAACAGCGCCCCGCCGAGCAAGCCGAGGATGACCATCAGTTTGCGGCTGGCCAGCACGCGCATGCCGCGCGCCACCAGTTTGTCGCAGCAACGCCCGGCCACGATGGTGCCCAAGGCGCCAAACAGGTAGGCCAGCGACACCACCCAGGCGGTGCGGTACAGGTCCAGGCCGTGTTCGCGCTCAAAGTAGCCCGGCAGCCAGGTCAGGTTGAGCCAGATCATGTAGATCACGCCCATAAAGCCGAGAAACGCGCCCCAGGTGTTGCGCTCTTTGAACAGCGCGGTCCAGCGCAGTTTCGGCGCCGCTTTCTGTTGCACGGCCACCGGCTCTGCACGGCCGGTAGCGGCCATGTATTCGGCTTTGCTTTTGTAGAATTTGAACCAACACAGCGCCAACACCAAACCGATGACCCCGGTGAGGATAAACATGCCGCGCCAGCCCAGATGGACCATGAACAACGTCAGCAAGGGTGGCGCCAGGCACGGGCCGATGCAGGTCGAGGACCACACCCAGCCGGTGGCCGTGCCACGTTCCTGGGTGTCGAACCATTCGGACAAGGCCTTGGCTGCCGAGGGGAACACCGGCGCTTCGCCGATGCCCAGCAACACCCGCAGGCCGACCAGATGGCCGTAGCTGCTGAACAGGCCAAAGGCCGCTTGCGCCACCGACCACACCACCAGCGAACCGCCCAGGGCGAGTTTGCTGCCGAGTTTGTCGATCAACGCGCCGAGGGGTAATTGCGAAAAGGCGTAAGCGATGGAGAAGGCTGAGAGCATGACGCCCATTTGCATGGGGCTGATGGCCAGGTCTTTCTGGATGGTGGTGTTGGCGATGGACAGGGCACTGCGATCGAGGTAGTTGACGACTCCAATCATGAACAGGAAAAAAATCGTCAGCGTTTTGTAGCTTTTTATTGTTTTCATACGCGCCTCTAGTGAGCGGTGGCGCCCTACCCGCGCAACACATCGGCGGGTGGGCGACTTGCACTCTAAATGCCCACCTGCGCGCTGCCCAATCACAAGATCCCATCGGTTAATAACCGCGCGTTATCAAGGCGTCTGCCGGGCTCCGCGCACGGCATCGGGGCCGCTTAACAACGCGTCGATAAACGCCTGCATCGACCAGCTCGGCGGTTCGTTGCGCCGGGTGATGATGCCGTAGTCAGCCAGCACCAGCGGAAACGGCAACGCCAGACGGGTCAGGCGCCCGGCCTGGATTTCCGGTTCAGCCATGGACTCGGCCAGCATCGCGACCACCGGGGCGGTTTGCAGCAGTTGCATGGTGGTTTGCAGCGACACGGTTTCGACGGTGTTTTCCGGGGTTTGCATGTTGGCTTCGATAAACGCCCGCTCCAGCCGCGCGCGCATCGGTGTGCCGGTCGGGTAGACCACCCAGGGCCAACTGCCGAGGTCGGTCAGCGGGGTTTCGCTGGCGCCCGCCAACGGGTGCTGGCTGCCCGTAACCAGACACAGCGGCTCGGGGGCCAACGGCTGAAAATCAAACAATTCACGGTGACGGTCGAGGGTGAAGCGCGCCACCACCAGGTCCAGCTCCTTGTGTTCGAGCATGGTCAGCATGTTGGCGCTGGTGCCTTCCAACACTTCGATCGTGAGCAAGGGCCATTGTTGTTTGACCTCGACAATCGCCGCGGGCACTGCCACCGCCGCAGCCGCGTAGATGGTGCCGACTTTCAGAAAGCCATGCCCGCCCTGGCGCAGGTGGTTGATCTGGACCACAAACTGCTGGGTGTCATTGAGGGCGATTTGCGCAAAGCGCGCCACGTGACTGCCAAGGTCCGTCAGCGACATGCTGCGCGGCAAACGCTGGAACACATCAAAGCCCAATTGGTGCTCGATCTCGCGCAGCATCTTGCTCACCGCCGGCTGGCTGATGTTCATTTCCTGGGCCGTGGCGTGCATGTTTTGCGTGCGCGCCAGGGTGTCGATAAGCACCAAATGGCGGAACCGTAACCAGTTGCACAGTTGATTGAACGCGACATCCGCCATCCGATAACCTCCCGTTATTAAGGCTTGAGAATATCTCATTGGCGATTATCGCAGCGCAACATTAGTGTTGGCCCCATAAGAACAATGGATCCGCACTCATGAACCTCGCCAACAAACGCGTTTTGATTACCGCGGCGGCAAACGGCATTGGTCGTGCCTCGGCACTGGCCTTGCGCGATGCAGGCGCCACGGTCATCGCCACCGACTTGAACGTCGATGCCTTGCACGACATTCCGGGTATTCAGGCGTTATCGCTGGACGTCACGCAACCGGCAGCCATCGACGCCATTCGCCAGCAAGTCGGCACCCTCGACGTGCTGTTCAACTGCGCAGGCTACGTGCACAGCGGCGCACTGCTGGAATGCGACGACAGTGCCTGGCAATTCTCTTTCGACCTCAACGTCACCGCCATGTACCGGATGATCCGTGCGTTCTTGCCGGGCATGCTGGACAACGGTGGCGGCTCGATCATCAACATGGCCTCGGTGGCGTCCAGCGTGAAGGGCGTACCGAACCGTTTTGCTTACACCGCCAGCAAAGCGGCGGTGATTGGCTTGACCAAATCGGTGGCGACCGATTACATCAGTCAAGGGATTCGTTGTAACGCCATATGCCCAGGCACGGTGGATTCACCTTCGCTGCGCCAGCGCATTGCCGAACAGGCCCGTGAGCAAGGGCGTTCGGTGGCTGAGGTGTATCAGGCGTTCGTGGCTCGCCAGCCCATGGGCCGCATCGGCAGCGCCGAAGAAATCGCGCAATTGGTGGTGTACCTGGCCAGCGACGCCAGCAGCTACACCACTGGCACCACGCAGATTATTGATGGCGGAATGAGCAACTAATTCCCACTGTAGGAGCGAGCTTGCCTCGCGAGCTTTTAAAAGATCAAAAGATCGCGAGCAAGCTCGCTCCTACAAAAACAGGTTTCAACTTTAGAACAGGAGCTTTTATGAAACTGCTGCGCTACGGCGAAAAAGGTCAGGAAAAACCCGGTCTGCTCGATGCCCAAGGCAATATCCGTGATTTGTCGGCGCATATCGCCGATGTCGCTGGCAAGGCGCTGGAGCCTGCAAGCCTTGAAGCCCTGAGTAAAATCGACCCGGCCAGCCTGCCACTGGTCAACGGCTCGCCACGTATCGGCGCCTGCGTCGGGCAGGTCGGCAAGTTCATTTGCATCGGCCTTAACTACGCCGACCACGCCGCTGAATCCGGGCTGGCCGTGCCGTCGGAGCCGGTGGTTTTCAACAAGTGGACCAGCGCCATTTGCGGCCCCAATGATGACGTCGAAATCCCTCGCGGTTCGGTCAAAACTGACTGGGAAGTCGAGCTGGGTGTCGTCATCGGCAAAGGCGGCCGCTACATCGACGAGAGCAACGCCCTGGACCACGTCGCCGGTTACTGCGTGATCAACGATGTGTCCGAGCGTGAATGGCAACTGGAACGCGGCGGCACCTGGGACAAAGGCAAGGGTTTTGACACCTTCGGCCCCATTGGTCCATGGCTGGTGACCCGTGACGAAATCCGCGACCCGCACCACCTCAAGCTGTGGCTTGAGGTCGACGGACAGCGCTACCAGAACGGCAATACCAACACCATGGTGTTCCAGATCCCGGCGCTGATTGCCTACCTGAGCCGCTGCATGTCGCTGCAACCGGGCGATGTGATTTCTACCGGCACGCCGCCGGGCGTGGGCCTTGGGGTCAAGCCTGAGCCGGTTTACCTGCGCGCCGGCCAGCAGATGCGCCTGGGCATCGAAGGGCTGGGCGAACAGCAGCAACGCACGGTGCAAGCCGACTGATTACACCGCTCAAACAACTATAAGAAACAGGAGCTTCACATGCGCATCCTCATCACTGGCGGTACCGGCTTTATCGGCAAGCAACTGGCTCAACGCCTGGCAGATTTGAACACCCTGACGCTGGAAGGCGAAGCACCGCGCACCATCGAACGCATTGTGCTGTTCGACGCCTTTGCCGGTGAAGACGTGCCCAGCGACCCGCGCATTGAACTGGTGACCGGCGATGTTGCCGACCCTGAAGTGATCGCCCGTGTCACCGATGGCGTGGACCTGGTGTGGCACCTGGCGGCAGTGGTCAGCTCGGCCGCCGAAGCGGATTTTGACTTGGGCATGCAGGTGAATTTGCACGGCCTGATGCTGCTTCTCGAAACCCTGCGCAAGCAAGGCACCGCGCCGCGTCTGGTGTACGCCAGCGGCTTCGCGGTGTTCGGCGGCAAGCTGCCGGAGGTGGTGGACGACGACACCGTGCTCACCCCGCAATCGTCCTATGGCATGCAAAAAGCCGTCGGTGAATTGCTGGTGGCCGACTACGCCCGCAAAGGCTTTGTGGATGGCCGCGTGTTGCGCCTGCCGACCGTGGCGGTGCGCCCCGGCAAACCGAACAAAGCCGCGTCGACCTTTTTTAGCTCGATCATCCGCGAGCCGCTGGTGGGCCTGCCTGCCGTATGCCCGGTGCGCCCCGACACCCGCGTGTACCTGACCTCGCCACGGCGCATTGTCGAGTCGATGTTGTTGGGCATGACCCTGTCGCCGCAAACCCTGGGCGGCGAGCGCATCATCCCGCTGCCGGGCGTGACCACCACCGTGGCCGACATGGTCGCGGCGCTGCAACGGGTGGCCGGTGACAAAGCCACGCAACTGATTCGCTGGGAGCCGGATGCAACCATCCAGCGTATTGTCGAAAGCTGGCCAAGCAAGGTAGAAGCCCCGCGTGCCCGTGCACTGGGCTTTACCGCCGACCCGGACTTCGACGTCATCGTGCGTGCGCACATAGAAGATACTGCACACTAACTGACAGCCGCTCTACACCTCCCCTGTGGGAGCGGGCTTGCTCGCGATGGTATCGATTCGGTCTACTGCCACACCGCGTCGCCTGGATCGCGAGCAAGCCCGCTCCCACAAACAACAATAAAAAATGAGGCCGTGCGATATGACCACCACCCCGCTTCCGGATGTCACTGACATCGAGCAACAAACGATCAAGCGCGTCACCAAGCGCATGATCCCCTTTCTGATCCTGCTGTTTGTGGTCGCCTTTCTGGACCGCAACAACGTCGGTTTTGCCGCCCTGCGCATGAACGACGACATTGGTATCAGCCAAACCCTGTATGGCCTGGGTGCCGGTATTTTCTTCCTCGGTTACTTCATTTTCGAAGTGCCGAGCAACGTCTTGCTGCACCGCTACGGCGCCCGCGTGTGGATCGCCCGGATCATGGTGACCTGGGGCATCATCGCCGGGGCCATGGGCTTTTTGCAGACGCCGGTGCACTTTGTCTCACTGCGCTTTCTGCTGGGCATCGCTGAAGCCGGCTTCTTCCCGGGGGTGATTTACTTGCTGTCGCTGTGGTTCCCGAGCCGCTACCGGGCACGCATGATCGCCACCTTTTACCTCGGCGTACCCATTGCACAAGTGATCGGCGCGCCACTGTCGGTGGGCCTGATGGAAATGGGCGACGCACTGGGCTTCGTCGGCTGGCGCCTGATGTACATCGTCGAAGCCGTACCGGCAGTGATTCTCGGCGTGGTCTGCTACTTCTACCTCACCGACCATCCGCGTCAGGCCCACTGGCTGACCGATGCGCAGCGTAACTGGCTGATCAACACACTGGAGCATGAAGAGCGCAACAAACCGCTGGTGGTGGGTATCCAACCGACCAAATGGCAGATGATCCGCAAGGCGTTGTCCAGCCGTCAGGTATGGCTGCTGGCGCTGGTGTACTTCGGCATCACCTCGGGCTCCAACGCCATGAACTTCTTTATGCCCACCGTACTGGCCTCGTTCCGTGGCTCGTTCGGGCTGGAAATCGGCCTGATGCAAAACGGCCTGATCACCGCCATTCCCTACGCCTTGGCCGCTGTTGCGATGATCTGGTGGAGCCGTCGTTCGGACCGCCTGCAAGAACGTCACTGGCACGCCGGTGGTGCCGCCATGCTCGCCGCTGTGTCCATCGCGGTGGCGCTGTGGCTGAACCAGCCGTGGATCATCGTGGTCGGTTTTATCCTGTTGGCCATGGGCGTTTACAGCGCGATCAACGTGTTCTGGGCCGTCCCCGGGCAAGTGCTCACTGGCCTGGGCGCTGCCGCCGGGATTGGCCTGATCAACTCCATCGGTAACCTCAGCGGCTTTATCGGCCCTTACCTGACCGGTTACCTGTTCAACGTGACCGGCAGCTACACCCCGGGCTTCCTGGTGATTGCCGCACTGGTCGGCGCCGGTGGTCTGGGCATGGTGTTGATGCCACGTAACAAGGTGTCGCTGGGCAACGCAGCCGGCGCAACCTCTGCAACCGTAGGAGGCAAGGCATGAGCCTGCAAACCGTAGCGTTTATTGGCACCGGGATCATGGGCAAGCCCATGGCCCGCAACCTGTTGCACGCCGGCTACCCGGTACGGGCCTGGAACCGCTCGGCGGCCAAGGCCGAGGAATTGTCCGCCCAGGGCGCCGAGGTGTTTGCCACCCCGGCCGAGGCGGCCGAAGGCGCTCAGGTGCTGATCTGCATGCTCAGCGATGGCCCGACCTGTGACGAGGTGCTGTTTGGTGAAAACGGCGCCGCCAAGGCCCTGACGCCGGGCGCGCTGGTGGTGGTGATGAGTTCGATCCCGGTCGACACCGCCGTCGAACACGCCCGGCTGAGCGCCGAGCGCGGGCTGCTGTACCTCGACGCCCCGGTGTCGGGGGGCGAGCGCGGGGCCCGTGAAGCAAGCCTGGCAATTATGGTCGGCGGCGAAACCGCCGCCTTCGAACAAGGCCGCGCCGTGCTGGCGGCCATGGGCCGCCCGGTGCATGTCGGCCCGGCCGGCACCGGTGAGCTGTCAAAACTGGTCAACCAATTGATCGTGGCCAGCACCATCGCCACCGTCGCCGAAGGCCTGCTGCTGGCCGAGCGCGGCGGCGCCGACCCGTCCAAGGTGCATGAAGCCTTGATGGGCGGCTTTGTCGATTCACCGATCTGGCGTCAACACGGTCAGCGCATGCTGACCAACGACTTCACCCCCGGTGGCCCGGCCAAATGGCAACTCAAAGACACCCGCACCGCCCTCGCCCAGGCGCACAAGCTCGGCTTGTCGCTGCCGGTGGCCAGCCTCGTCGACGGGCTGTTTGCAGCCATGGTCGAGGCCGGTGACGGCGAGCTTGATCACGCCGGATTGATCCGCCAGTTACGCCGCAACAACACTTTGCCTGAATAAAAATAATTTGCTGGAGCCTGCCATGACCGAATCCACCCCACGCCGCCTGCGCAGCCAGTTATGGTTCGATGATCCCAGCCATGCTGACCTCACCGCGCTGTACGTTGAGCGCTACATGAACCAGGGCCTGACCCGCGCCGAGCTGCAATCGGGCCGGCCGATTATCGGCATCGCCCAGACCGGCAGCGACCTGACCCCGTGCAACCGTCATCACATTGAACTGGCCAAGCGGGTCAAGGATGGCATCCGCGATGCGGGCGGGATCCCGATGGAATTCCCGGTGCACCCGATTGCCGAGCAATCACGCCGCCCGACCGCCGCACTGGACCGCAATCTGGCCTATCTGGGCCTGGTCGAAGTGCTGCACGGCTACCCGCTGGATGGCGTGGTGCTGACCACCGGCTGCGACAAAACCACCCCGGCGTGCCTGATGGCCGCCGCTACCACCGACTTGCCGTCTATCGTGCTGTCCGGCGGGCCGATGCTCGACGGCTGGCACAAAGGCCAGCGCATCGGCTCCGGCACGGTGCTGTGGCATGCGCGCAATTTGCTCAGCGCCGGCGAGATCGACTACGAAGGGTTCATGACCCTGACCACCGCCTCGTCGCCCTCGGTGGGCCACTGCAACACCATGGGCACCGCGCTGTCGATGAACGCGCTGGCCGAAGCGTTGGGCATGTCGTTGCCGGGTTGCGCGAGCATTCCGGCGCCGTACCGCGAGCGCGGGCAAATGGCCTACGCCACCGGCATGCGCATCGTCGATCTGGTGCGCGAAGACGTGCGCCCGTCGCAGATCATGACCCACGCCGCCTTCGAAAACGCCATCGCCGTGGCCTCGGCCCTCGGCGCCTCCACCAACTGCCCGCCTCACTTGATCGCCATCGCCCGTCACAGCGGCATCGACCTGTCGCTGGACGACTGGCAGCGTGTCGGCGAAGACGTGCCGTTGCTGGTCAACTGCATGCCCGCCGGTGAATACCTGGGCGAAAGCTTCCACCGTGCGGGCGGCGTTCCGGCGGTGATGCACGAACTGGACAAAGTCGGCCGTCTGCACCGCGATTGCTTGACCGTGAGCGGCCGCAAGATGGGCGTAGTGGTGGCCGATTGTGTGACCGGCGACCGCGATGTGATCCGCTCCTACGAAGACCCGTTGATGCACCGCGCAGGCTTTATCGTGCTCAGCGGCAACTTCTTCGACAGCGCGATCATGAAGATGTCGGTGGTCGGTGAGGCGTTCCGCAGCACCTACCTCAGCGACCCCGAGCAGCCCAACAGTTTTGAAGCGCGGGCCATCGTCTTTGAAGGCCCGGAAGACTATCAGGCGCGCATCAACGACCCGTCGCTGGACATCGACGAGCGCTGCATTCTGGTGATTCGCGGCTGCGGCACTGTGGGCTTCCCCGGCAGTGGCGAGGTGGTCAACATGACCCCGCCGTCGGCGATGATCAAGGCCGGTATCGACTCGTTGCCATGCATGGGTGACGGTCGCCAGAGCGGCACCTCGGCCAGCCCGTCGATCCTCAACATGTCCCCGGAATCGGCGGTGGGCGGCGGCCTGTCGTTGCTGCGCACCGGTGACCGCCTGCGCGTCGACCTCAATGCGCGCAGCGTCAACCTGCTGGTGGACGAAGCCGAACTCGACGAACGCCGCAAAGAACCGCTGCCACCGCTGGCCCCGTCGCAAACCCCGTGGCAGGAACTGTACCGCCAACTGGTCGGCCAGTTGTCCACCGGCGGCTGCCTGGAACCGGCCACCCTGTACTGGCGCGTCATCCCGGAAAACGGCCCGCCGCGCCACTCTCATTAACCTTCCCAACCCCCTGTAGGAGCGAGCTTGCTCGCGAGCTTTTAAGATCAAAAGATCGCGAGCAAGCTCGCTCCTACGGGGGGCGTTCGCCCAAAATTCGAGGATTGCCCCCATGAACACGCTGCACTTGAACATAGAAAACTCCCTGCCGCACGACTGGCAACGGGCAACCCTGGTCGGTCGCGTGTGGCTCCCCGGCGAACGCGGCGGCCCGGCCGTGGTGGTGATTCGTGACGGTGAAGTGATCGACTGCAGTGCCCGCTTCGCGACCCTGAGCCTGTTGCTCGACCATGATCAACCCCTGCAAGCGATGCGCGAAATCAGCGGCACGTCGCTGGGCTCGATCGAGGCGTTGCTGGCCAACAGCGGCGAACAGCGCGACCCGGCAAAACCTTACTTGCTGGCCCCAACCGACCTGCAAGTGATCAAGGCCGCAGGCGTGACGTTTGCCTCCAGCATGATCGAGCGGGTCATCGAAGAAAAAGCCGGTGGCGATGCCCTGCGCGCCGAAGAAATCCGCGCCCTGGTGCAAGCAGCCATCGGCGACAACCTGCGCGACCTCAAACCCGGCTCGCCCGAAGCCATGCGCCTCAAGCAGGTGCTGATCGAACAAAAAATGTGGTCGCAGTACCTGGAAGTCGGCATCGGCCCGGACGCCGAGATTTTCACCAAAGCGCCGATACTGGCCGCCGTCGGCAGCGGCAACGTAATTGGCATCCACCCCGGCTCCAGCTGGAACAACCCTGAACCTGAAGTGGTGCTGGCCGTCGACAGCCAGGGCCGCATCCACGGCGCGACCTTGGGCAACGACGTCAACTTGCGCGACTTCGAAGGCCGCAGCGCGCTGCTGCTGAGCAAGGCCAAAGACAACAACGCCTCGTGCGCCCTGGGGCCGTTTATCCGCCTGTTCGACGAGCATTTCAGCCTCGACGACGTGCGCAACTGCGAAGTGACCTTGCGGGTTGAAGGCCAAGACGGCTACGTGCTCAACGGCAAAAGCTCAATGAACCAGATCAGCCGCGACCCGGCCGACCTCGCCGCGCAAACCCTCAACGAAAACCACCAATACCCGGACGGCTTCGTGCTGTTTCTCGGCACCCTGTTTGCCCCCACCGACGACCGCGACCATCCCGGCCAAGGCTTCACCCACAAACCGGGCGATGTGGTGAGCATTGCCTCCACCACCCTGGGCGCCCTGCACAACCGCGTGACCACCAGCGACCAGGCCCCGCGCTGGACGTTCGGGGTGGGCGACCTGATGAAGAACCTGGCCGGGCGCGGGTTGTTGGGGTAAGGCATTGCGCAGTGACAGGCGCTGGATTGGCAGCGCCTGCTACCCCAATAACTAGGCATAGCTGCTTAGCTGAAAATCATAGCGATGGTCATAAATTTTTTGACCAAGGAGTTCTTCAAGCTTCTGAAGCTGCTCAGAACTCAAGTCATATCCAAATATTTCATCTTCAGGCTCTGTCCACGCCATGATGACTTTGAGCTCTGGGAGATTCTTTTGCGGAATCTCAATTTCAAAAACCATAAGTTCGGTCGTTTTATCGAAGGCCGAAATTGTGTGAGTCATGGCTCAATCCTTCTGGTTGAATCTGCAGGTTTATTCTGTTCACCTGTTACGTGATTATATTCACCAAGGTGCTTGCCTCTTTTGTCATACAGTTCAATGGCTCCATGCTGGTAATCCCACTCCAAGATGAATCCCTTGGCTGTTTTCCAGCGATGTCTCAGCTTTCCTCCTCCTTTGACAGATGTTTTTTTCGTGGCAGAAACTGCATCCGAAAAACCAGGTAGAGACTTGGGTGCCTGGTGATAGTCCATTCTTGGACCCGGCACACTCAACACAATATAAAGTGGTGCCACCCCCGAATCAGCCGGGAACACCAGGATGAAGTCCTTGTAGTCCGGCGGGTAGATCGGGTTGACGATGATTGTGTCGGCGCTCTTGGTCGGCGGGAAGATCCAGATAGGCGGTATGTGAGGAGCGCCTTTTAGCGGCGGGATGCCGAGCGTGTCGTGTGGATCTATCGCAGGTGTCCAGATCAGTTCGACGCCATCACCAAAGTCCGCCACGTATTGCGAGCCGCGCTGGCTGAACTGGATAACGTCGATCATTTCCCATTCGGGTTTTGTGCCGGTATAGAAGCCATAGCCCTTGAGCGCGCCATCTGCCTGTTGTTCAACGTACAAGCGCATGCGGGTACGGGCTTGTTTGAGTGAGCGCAGTTGGTCTTCGGTGTACAGGGCGCTGTCGGCAAGATCAGACGGCCAGAAAAAGGCCACCAAGCCTGCCAAAAGGCTCGCAATCATGGTTCCACCGGCCGTTGCTGCGACTCCCATGGCTGTGCCGCCCAAAGCCAAACCGCCGACACCCGCCGGTACCGCACCACTGATGATTTCTAACGGGACCAGCCCGGAACTGTCTGCCTGACGGGCACCCAGAATCGCGAAATGGCCGTAATCGCTCAGGCTGTCGACGGGCACAAAGCCCGTGGGGTCGGTGTAGTTGATAACGGCATCGGGCAGCTTGCTGCACTTGGCGAATACACAGCCCCGACGCTCAGGTTTCTGCGAGCTCTGCTGAGCTACCGATTCAGCCCGGCGTCGCTCCATGTAGGCATCTTGTCGGGCCTGAATGGCCTCGTAGGCCTTGATACCGTCGTCGCGTTCTTTGAGTTCGGCGGGGGTCATGTCGTCAAAGTACGAAGCCCCTTGACCACCATCGCCACCCGCACGCCGACGTGTTTGCGTCACGCCTTGCTTGTTGCTCATAGGACGCCTTCCTGTAGGAGAGCGCCGCACGGTATCGGCATGAATAGGCGCTAGAAATCAGGCGGGTCGGCAGTGCGTGTAGGCTTGAGGAGTTTCTATTGAGGGATTTGGCGCACGACACAAAACGTGTAGGAGCGAGCTTGCTCGCGATCTTTTGATCTTTAAAAAGATCGCGAGCAAGCTCGCTCCTACAGGGGGGTTGGGTGCATCAGTAGACTGCTTCGCCCGCACCGGCGGCGAGGCGGCGGAATACCAGCGCCGAGGCCATGCAGGCGATGCCGCAGAGCACCAGCATGGCGGCAACATCGCTGGTTTGCGGCACGCTGTGCCCGCGCAGGTTCATCAACACGCCCAGCAGTGAGGCCATCAGACCCACCGACAGGCTCATGCTCAATTGCACGGTCATGGCCGACAGGCTGCTAGCGCGGCTGCTCAGTGCGGCAGGCACGTCGGCGTAGGTCAGCGCGCCGAGGGTGCTGTATTGCAATGAGCGAATCACCCCGCTGCCGAACAGCATTAGCACGATGACGCTGTAGGGGGTGGCGTCGGTAAAGCTCGCGCATGAGGCCAGGGTGAGGCCGGTTAACACGGCGTTGATCACCAGCGTGCGGCGGATGCCGTAACGGCGCACCACGCGTACGGCCAGCAGTTTCATCGCAAAGGCCCCGGCGCCTCCGGCCAAGGTCAGCAGCCCGGCGTGCAACGGGCTCAGGCCAAAACACAGCTGGAACATCAGCACCAGCAAAAACGGTAACGACGAGGTGCCCAGACGCAGCAGGTTGCCGCCCCAAAAGCTGATGCCGTAGCTGGGGATGCGCAGCAGTTTCAGGTCCAGCAGCGGCTCGGCGCAGCGTTGTGCGTGGCGGATGTATAACGCGCCGCAGAGCACGCCGAGGGCGATCATCAGCGCCACCCACAGATGCGGCAACAGGCCGTGCCCCAGCGCTTCGAAGCCAAACACCAGCGTCGCCATGGCCACCGCGCTGAGCGCCAGCCCGCGTACGTCGAGCCCCTGCTCACGCACGCCGGGGTAGTACGGCACATGGCGCAGCACCAGCACGATGCCGACCAAACCGATGGGCACATTGATCAGGAAGATCCAGTGCCACGACCAATAGGTGACCATCAGGCCGCCCAACGGCGGGCCGAGCATGGGGCCGATCAACGCCGGGATGGTCAGGTACGACAGGTTGCGCAGCAGGTCTTCACGGGGTGACCAGCGCAACAGGATCAACTGCCCCACGGGCACCATCATCGCCCCCGCCGCGCCCTGGAGCATGCGCGCCAGGCACAGTTGCAGCAGGGAATTGGAAGCAGCGCAGGCCAGAGATGAGGCGATAAACAGCGAGATGGCGATCACGAATAATCGACGCGGCCCGTAGCGGTCGGCCACCCAGCCACTGACCGGCACACACAGCGCAGCCCCGAGCATGTAGAGCGAAACCACCAGGTTCATGCGGATGCTCGGCGCGCCGAAGTCGCTGGCCATTTGCGGCAAGGCGGTCATGACGACGGTGGAGTCGATCAGTTCCATGCACAGCGCACAGCCAATGATCATCGGCACGCGCCGCGATAACGGGCGCGTGTGCGGGAGGGTTTGGGCGATGGTCACTCAGGGGGTTCTCGGTGAGGATACGTGGTTGTCAGGTGGGCATATCCATTTACTGCGCAACGGCCTTACGGCCGGTTTTGTAGCCGCTGACGAGGCACGAGGCTGCGACTACGGGTTAAATGGCTAATTTAAGGAAGTCGAAGGCCATGCGGCGGCCGCTTTCCAGGTGCGGGATGGCGTCCAGCAGGGCTTGGGTGTACGGGTGTTGCGGGTGGTCGAAGACGTCGCGCACGCGCCCGCTTTCGACGGCCACGCCGTCTTTCATTACCAGCACGTCGTCGCTGACGTGGTTGATCACGCCCAGGTCGTGGGAGATGAACAGGCAGGCCAGCCCCAGGCGTTGTTTGAGGTCGTCGAGCAGTTCGAGGATTTGCGCCTGCACCGAGACGTCCAGCGCCGACACCGGTTCGTCACACACCAGTATCTGCGGCTGCGCCGCCAGGGCGCGGGCGATGGCGATGCGCTGACGCTGGCCGCCCGACAGTTCGATCGGGCGGCGCTCCAACAGTGCCACGTCAAGTTTGACCAGCGTCAGCAGTTCCTCCGCGCGGCGGGGCCATTCGCTGCGCTTGTGCCCGGCCACTTCCAGCGCTTCGTTGAGCACACGGCGCACGCTGTAGCGCGGGTCGAAGGAGCTGAGTGGGTCCTGGAACACCACTTGAATGCTGCGCCGCAGTTGGCGTTTTTCTGCCGCAGACAGGCTCAGCCACGGCTGGCCTTTGATGTGGATGTCACCGCTGTCGGGGGTTTCCAGACCGAGGATCATCCGCGTCAGGGTGGTTTTGCCCGAGCCGGACTCACCAACAATGCCCAAGGTTTTGCCCCGGCGCAGTTGCAGTGACACCTGATTGACCACGGTGCGCTGTTTGCCGTCCGGCCCCTTGAAGGATTTGCTCAAGCCGTTGACCTGCAACAGCGGCGGCGTTTGCTCGGCCTTGGCCGTGACGATGCTCAGCGGGGTACGCGCCGCGCTTTGGTTGCGGCGAAAGTGCACCGCCCTGCCCGTGCGCAGCAAGTATTGGGTGTAGGGATGCTGCGGGTCGTGCAGCACGTCGTCGACGTTGCCCTGCTCGACGATGATGCCGTTGTGCATCACCGCCACCCGGTTGGCCAGCCGCGAGACCACGGCCAGGTCATGGCTGACGATCAGCATCGCGGTGCTCTCGCCGCGCAGGGATTCGAGCAAGGTCAGCACTTGCGCCTGCACGGTGGTGTCGAGGGCCGTGGTGGGTTCGTCGGCGATCAGTAAGCGCGGGTTGCAGGCGATGGCCGAAGCAATCAGCGCCCGTTGGCGCAAGCCGCCGGACAATTGATACGGGTACTGCCGCGCGCGTAATTCCGGCTCGGGCACGCCCACCGCGCGCAGCAGTTCGATGACTTTGGCGTCACGCTGCGCCCGGTCGAGGTCGGTGTGCAGGTGCAGCGGTTCAGCGACTTCTTTGCCCACCAGGCGCAACGGGTCGAGGGAGCCCAGGGCGTCCTGCATGACAAAGCCGATTTGTGCGCCGCGTATTTTGCGCCAGGTGCGTTCATCGAACTGGCGCAGGTCCTGCCCGGCAAACGCCAGTGTGCTGGCCTGAACCTGGGCACGGGCGCCGGTGAGCCCGGCGAGGGTGCGCGAGGTCACGCTTTTGCCCGAGCCGGACTCGCCCACCAGCGCCAGGCACTCGCCGGGATGCACCTGGAAGCTCACGCCCTTGAGAGTCGGCGCCGCGTGCGCGCCAAAGCGCACATAGAGGTTTTGCACATCGATCAGAGGTTGTGTACTCATGCCCGTTTCCCTTCGCTGCGACGCAACAGTTCGCGGCCGATCGCGCTGATCGAGACCACGGTCAATGTGATTGCCAGGGCGGGCCATGCCACCAGCCACCAGGCGTTGGCCAGGTAGTTGCGGCCCATGGCGAGCATCCCGCCCCACTCCGGCGCTGGCGGCGCGGCGCCAAAGCCCAAAAAGCTCAAGGCCGCGCCGTTGACGATGTTGCCGCCAATGCCGATGGTGGCCAGGATCAAAATCGGTTTGATCGCGTTGGGCAGCACGTGCCGCCAGATCACCAAATGCCGGGGCAGCCCCAGGGTGGTGGCCGCTTCGACGTAACCGGCGCCGCGCACCACCAGAGTTTGCGCCCGCACCAGACGCGCATAACGCGGCACGTTGGCGATGCCGATAGCGAGGATGATGTTGAGCTGGCCCTGGCCGAAGAAGGTGATGATCACCAGCGCCAGCAACAGGTCGGGAAACGCCAGCAGCACGTCAATCACGCGCATGACGGCGCCGTCCAGCCAGCGCGGGCCGAGCCCCGCCGTCAGGCCCAACAAAGTACCCAACAGCAGGCCGACCGCGGTGGCGGCCACGCCCAGCACCAGCGACGGGCGCACGGCGTAGACCAGCCGGGTGAGGATGTCGCGGCCGTTTTCATCGGCGCCCAGCCAGAACAGGCTGCTGGGGGCGCTAAAGGCCAGACGCGAGTTGGCGTCGAGCGGGTCGCCCGCCACCAGCCAGCCCGGCGCAATAGCCGCGATCAACAGCAGCAATACGAACAACCCGGCCAGCAATAGGCCCGGGCGTATCGCCCAGCGCCGCGCATTGCGCGATTGCATGGCGAACAACGGCTCGGCCTGAATCACGCTGGCAACGGTGCCTGGGTGGATGGACTGGCTCATGTGCAACTCCTGAGGGCGGGCTTAAACCGCGCTGGCTTCATCGCGGGTGGCGCCGTGGGCGCTGTCCTGCTCATGCAGGGCACGCCAGGCCGCGCCGGGGCTGATGCCGTTGAGGTAGTAATTGCCCAGCGCCCGCTCGCGGTAGATGGCCGGGTTGTGCGAGGCCAGGGTACGGGCGTTGCGCCAGTGCCGGTCAAGACGGCGGGCTTGGCTGGTGGCCGAGGCGCCGCCGACTTCGAACAACAGCGTGGTGGCTTCGAGCACTTGCTCCAGCACCACTTGCTGGGCCTGGAAGGTGCGAATGTCGGCGTCGACGTAATCGGTTTCCTGCGCGCTGTCGGTCAGTTCAGCCTGATGCACGCCTTCCAGCACGTTGGCGGTGGCCAGCACCAGGCTTTCGCTGGCATAGGCCAGGCTCGACAGGCGGCCGATCACCCGTTGCACCAGCGGGTCATCCTTGGGACTGGACTGGCCCGGCACGCCGAACGCGCGGGTGCGGCCCTGCACAAAAGCCGTGGCATCGCGCAAGGCGGCCCGGGCGATACCGGCCAGCGTGGCGAGGTGGAACAGTTGGTAGAACGATGAGATGTACGATTCGGCGCGCAGTTCGCCGGGTTTGAAACGGCGCAGCACGTGCTCTGGCGCCACCGCGACCTGGTCGAAGCGCGTGGTGCCGCTGCCGCTCAGGCGTTGGCCGAAACCGTCCCAGTCGTCTTCACGGGTCACGCCCGGCGCATCGACGGCCACCACCACGCTGAAAAAGTCTTTGTCGTGCATCGCCACCGCCGCCACCCAGTCCGCGTAGATGGTGCCGGTGCAGTAGTATTTTTCGCCGTTGAGCACCCAGCCCGCGTTTTCGTTGTGCGGGTCGTTGGGCGCCAGCGACACCGAATTGGTGCTGCTGTCACTGCGCTCGGCCATGGCCGCGCCCCACAATTGCCCGGCCACCACCTTGGCAAACCAGTAATCCTGCGAGGCGGCGTCGCGGCTGGACAAGCGCCCTTCAACAAAACCGAAATGCGCACGCACGATCTGCGGCAGGTTGGAGTCGGCTTCGGCCAGGTCAATCAACAGCTGGAACAACACCGGCAAGCTGACGCCCGCGCCGCCCAAAGCCTGCGGCACACGCAGCGCCGTGAAGCCCGCCTCGCGCAGTTGGTTGACGGCGTCAAAGGCCAGTTCGCGGTGCTGCTCGCGCTCGATGGCCCCGGCCGCGATCTGGTCGAACAGCGGTTGGAAACGCGCCTTCAATGCGCGGTAGGAAGTGGTGTCGGTCATGGCAAGTCCTTGCGAAAAGATGGCGTCACACGGCTTTCGCTCGCGGGTCCACCAGGTGATTGATCAGGTCGACGAGAAAATTCACGACCACATAAATCGCTGCCGCCAGCAGGGTGATCCCCAGCAGCAGCGGCACATCCTTGGTGTTGGCGGCGTCGAGCATCAGGCGGCCGATGCCCTGGCGCGAGAACAGCAGTTCAATCACCACCGCCCCGCCCAGCAAGCTGGCAAACACAAAGCCGGACAAGGTCACCAGCGGCACCAGCGCATGGCGCAAGGCATGCTTGAGGCGCACCCCGGTTTCAGACAGGCCACGGGCGCGAGCCATGGCGATAAAGGGTTGTTCGAGGGTGTCTTCGAGTTCCTGGCGCAACACCTGGCTGAGCACTGCCGCCACCGGCAAGGCCAGAGCCACGCTGGGCAGGATCAAGGCTTGCCAGCTGTTGGAGCCGGACGGCGGCAACAGGTGCCAGCCAAACGCGAACACCAGCAGCAACCCCAGGCCGATCACGAACGAAGGCGCTGACGACAGCACCAGTTCTGTGCCCGACACCAGCGAGCGCACCCACGGCGCCCGGTTGGCACTGAGCACCGCCACCACCACGGCCAGCAGCACCGCCAGCGCCGCAGCGCTCAACGACAGTTGCACAGTGGCGCCGAGTTGCCCGCTGATGACCTGCCCCACTGGCCGGCGCAAGTTGTACGAGTCGCCCAAGTCACCCTGGGCCAGGCGTCCCAGGTACTGGCCGTACTGCACGATCAAGGGTTGGTCGAGGCCGTATTCCGCGCGCACCTGAGCTATCAGCTCGGCGCTCGGGTTGGCCCCCGGCCCGCCAAGAATGGCCATCGCCGGGTCGCCCGCACTCAGGTTGATGGCCAGAAAGGTCAGGGTTGCCGCGCCCCACAGCACGCCAATGCCGGACAACAATCGACGAAGGATCAGGCGCAGCGGATTCATTTGGCCTCCTGGTCGAGCCAGACCGTGGTGAAAATCGGGGTGTTGTGCGAGGTGTCGAAGATCAAGCCCTTGACCGCGTTGCGGTAGGCCACCAGCACATGGCTCTCGTACACCGGCGCTGCCGGGACGTTTTCGGTGAGGCGTTGCTGGGCGATGCTGTAGAGCTTTTGCAACTCAACCGGGTCGGTGGTCTGCCGTGCAGCGCTGAGGGCGGCGTCGAGTGGCTCGTCGCGAAAGCTGCCAATGTTCTGCCCGATAAAGCTCGGCGTGCTGATGGATTTGCTGTGGTAGAGGATGTACAGGCCGTCCGGGGTGTTGGTGTGCCAGTAGCCCGCGGCGATGACCTGGAAGTTGCCGGCATAGCGTTTTTCGAGGATTTGCGGCAGCGGCGCGAGGTCGATGGTTAGTTGGAAGCCGACCTTTTTCAGGTCAGCCTGAATCGCTACGGCAATGCTGCTGGGGTAGGCACCGGTTTCGTAAGTCAGCAACTCGGCCGCCAGGCGCCGGCCATTTTTAACCCGGTAACCCTCAGCGTCACGCTGCTCCCAACCGGCGCTGTCGAGCAGGCGGTTGGCTTCGGCCACGTCGTACTTGAGCACGTCTTTGTAGGCCGGGTCGTAGAAGCGCGTGTTGCTGGCCAGAAAATCGCTTTTAGGCTGGTACTCGCCAAAACCGGCGATCCAGGCAATGCCATCGCGATCAACCGCTTTGGTCACGGCACGGCGCACCACCACGTCCTGAAACGGGAACTTCTCGGTGTTGAACTGCAGGCTGCGAAACGGGTTGCCCTTGCGGATCAGGCTACGGATATGCAAATCGGGGTTTTGCCGGATGGCCTTGGCGTTTTGCGCCGGCGCATCGACGGTGAAGTCGGACTGCCCCGACTCCAGCGAGCTGAAGCGGATCATCGCCTCGGGCACGATGCTCACTTCGAGGCGGTCGAGGTAGGCCTCGCCCTGATGCCCGGTGACTTCGGGTGCCCAGTGATAACCCTTGCGCTTGACGAAGTTCAGGCCTTGGTCGCGCGTATAGCTTTCGAGCACAAACGGCCCGGTGCCGATGGGGTGTTCGGCAATGGATTTGGGTGCCTCGACGATCTGGCGCGGCGACAGCATGCTCAGGTACGACTGCGCCAGTACATCGAGAAACGGTGAATAGGGTTCGCGCAGGTGCGCTTCGAAGGTGTACTCATCAATGATGCGACCGTCCACGTACGGGGCGATGTAGGCCGCCGCCAGCGGTGATTTGGTCTTGGGGTCACGCATGTGTTCGAGGTTGAGCTGTAGCGCGCGGGCGTTGAATTTTTCGCCATCGCTGTACGTCACGTCGTCACGAAGATGAAAGGTGTAGGTCTTGCCATCTGGCGAAATTTCCCAGGACTTGGCCAGCCAAGGCGTGATGTTGCCCTGCTCGTCCTGGTACACCAGGCAGTCAAACAGGATGCGCCCTAGCCATTGCGTGTTGCCGTGGGAAATCGAATGCAAATCGAGCGTGGTGGTGTCGGATGAGGTCGACAGGCGCAGCGTGCCGCCCGGTTTGCCGGGGCTGCTTTCGCGGTAGTCATCGGGCTGGCTGGCGCTGGCATCGGCATTGACGACGATGGCGCGCGGCGCTTCGCTGGCCGGTTTGCAGGCGCCCAGCAGCCCGATACCGGCGATCAGCGCCAGGCGGGCAAGCCTTGTGGTCAGGGTCATGTGCTTCCTCCACCAGCGCCGCGTACTTCGCGACGCTGGCTGCGCAGGCTTAGAAGTTGTAAGTCACGCCGGTAAAGGCGCCGAAACCATCACCGGGGTACAGCACCGCCGTGTCTTTGCCCTGCACGTCATACGACGGTGCCACGGCAGTCACGTAGGCCTTGTTGGTGAGGTTTTTCAGGTCCAGGTACACCTGCCAGGTTTTGCCCGGATCGTCGAAGCCAAAGCGGGCACCCCACAGGGTGTAGGACGGCGCGTAGAAGCTGTTGGCGTAGTCCACGGCGGTGCTGGACGCAGTGCGCACGTTGACCCCGGCATACAAACCGTTGGCAAACTGGTACTGCAACTCGGCCTGGTAGATGTGCTTGGGCAAGCCCGGCAGTTCGTTCTTTTTGAACAGCGGGTCGTTTTCGTAGTGGAAGTCGTTGAGGGTGTACGCCTGACGCCAGTTCAAGGTGTCGCCATTGGCGCCTTCCCACAGGCGGGTGCTCAAACCGGCTTCAATGCCCTGGTGAATGGTCGGTGTCGCGTTGGAGGTAGACACCACGGCAGCCGCGGTGGCAGTGGCCGGAAGCACCTGCACGTTGAGTAGCTCGTTTTTCACCCACGACTTATAGAACGCCAGGCTGCCGTCGAAGATGCCGTATTTGCCCTTGATGCCGAACTCCACGGTGTTGGCGGTTTGTGGCACCAGTGGCTTGGTGTAGTTGGTGGTGACGCCCGAGCCGGAAATCGACCAGGAGCTTGGCGGGTCGATGGTGCGGCTGACGTTACCGAACAGTTGCACGTCGGGGGCGATGTAATAACGCAGGCCAATGCGCGGGGCGAACCGCCACTCATCGTAGAGGTACTCGCTCGGCAGGCCGCTGGTGTTGGGGCGGTCGCTGTACGAGACCTTGACGTTGCGCTTGATCTGGATCGCTGACACGCCAGTAGACAGATACAGGTTGTCGGTCAGGCCCAGGTCGTTGCAGAGGCTGAACACGTGGTCAAACGAGCCGTCGTACTTCACGTCTTTTTGCAGGATGCCGAGGTCTTTATTGCCTTTGTAGGTGCGCACGCCAGCATTGATGTGCTGGGTGCTGGTCCAGCCCGCCGTGCTGGTGCTGGACAGGCCGAACAGGTGATCGGTACGGGTGTAATTAAGCGAGTAGTTGATGTCGCGCCAATCCCAGTAGTTGGGGTTGACGGTACTTTTGCGGCTGAGTATCTGCGGGTAGTCGTGGTACACCAGCCCGGCTTCGAGCTTGGCGTCATCGTCAAAGGTGTAGGTGGTTTTGCTGCCGATCCAGGTGGAGCCGAGCTTGGTCGAATCGCCGCGCGTATCACGGGTGGCGATGTTGGTTTGCGAGGGTTTTTTCTTCAACTGGGCCAAGGTCAGTTGGCCCGAGTTTTCGTGGTATTCCTCGCGATAACGCAGGTACACGCGGGTTTCCAATTTGGGGCTGAAGCGGTAGCCGAAGTTGCTGACGATGCCCTTGGCCTTGGTGTAGGTGAAGTCCTGGAAGCCGTCGCGCTTGGAGTTGTCGACGCTGACAAAGTAGTCGGCATCGCCCACCACACCGCCGGTGCTGAGGGTTTCTTTTTCCCAGCCGAAGCTGCCGCCTTCGACCTTGATGCGCGTGCCCGGTGCAGTCAGCCCGGTGTTGGTGACAAAGTTGATGGCGCCGCCCAACGACAAGGCGCCGTATTCAAAAGCGTTGGCCCCGCGCAGCACTTCGGTGTAGTTCAGGCCCTGGGTGTCGAGCAACTCATAAGGTGTACCGCCCGCGCCGGTCAGCGCCAGGCCGTCAAAGAGAAACTTGGTGCCTTCACGGAAATACCCCGGTGAGGTGTTAGCCCCGGAGCCACGAATCGAGATCTTGATCGCATCGTTGCCGCCCGCCGCCTGGGCATACACGCCCGGCTGATAGGCCAGAGTGTCTTCAAGGGTGGCCGAGCGGCCCTTTTCGACTTCCGCCTGAGTGACCAGGCTGGTGCCGCCGGCCACTTCGTCGAGTTTGGCTTTCGCCGCTTGCACCTCGGTTTGTTGGGCGGCTTGCACGGTGACCGTGCCCAGACGTCGCTCGCCGTTCGGGCTGGCGTCATCGGCCAGGGCAAACGGGGCAAGGGTTAATAAGGCGCTGCTGACAGCGAATAAGGAGGAATGCCGTTTAACAGCAGAAGTAGCCAAGTGCACGCGTTTCAAATTATTACCCCACCTGAATAGAAAATAGGCGAGTTTCTATTGGCATAGTCAATCTCACGATGACAACGCTATTGCAGCGAACGTGCCAACTGGCTAAGTGCCTTATTTGCGGGTGTTTAAGGTTTTAATGTTGTAAGTGCGACTGTTGCGTTACAGCGCTACTGCCGAACACGTGTTTGTTTCCCAACACTTGTAAAAAATTGTTTATAAACTTTTAGCAGCACCTTAGATCAATAGTTGTTAATTAAATGAGTCGGGGCAACAGCAACTTAGCCACGTAATCGGCTTCTTCCTGCAAGGGCCAACCCGACAGGCTAATGACATTAAGTCCGGCTTTTTGTTGATAAATACCCAGTGTATTCACAATACTGTCGGGCGATCCGACAAGGTACGCCGACGACGAGCCAGTCCCGAATACATCCAGCGTTGACCACGCTGTAATCCCGGCGTACAGGTTGTTTTCCAGGCGCAATTCTTCGAGGGTCGGCAGTTGCCGCTGACGTAGCCGGGCAAGCCAACCGGCACGCTTGGCATCCGGGGCGACAAAGTTGGCAAAGTTGAACTTGCCGCCACTGCGCCGCACGATGGACTCGTTTATTTTGTCGCGCAACACCTCAACGCCGGTGGCTTCGAACATCGCATAAAAGTGCGCCAGCGCCTCGCTGTCAGTCGGCCGTACAACCACGCTGGCCAATGCGCCCAGCCCGCTGAACTGGCGCTTTGCAGCCTGCGCAGCCTGCTGCGCCTTGTGAAACTTTTCGCTCACTACCGCCACTTCACGGAGCATGGTCATGTACACGTTGACCAACTCGCCGGCGTGGGCCACGCCCGCCGTTGAATCCCCTGTGCCCCACAGTTGCACGCCGTCTTTTTGCTGCGGGTGGATTTCCAGCGGGGTATTCGGGAAGTAGGTTTTGCAGCCCTGGGCATACGAAAAAGCAAACTTGCGCCAGTAATCAATGCCCAGGGTGTAGCGGTCGGCATGGGAGGTGGTAATGCCGTAGCCCTGCATGATGTTGTCACGCCCATTGACCAGATTGACCAACAACCGGCCCTGGGTCAGTTGGTCAAACGTGAGCGCTTGTTGGGCCAATAACTTGGCCGGGACCATGCGCGAATAAAAAGAAATCAGGAACTTGATGCGCTGGGTATAACTGGCCGCAAACGAGGCCGATATAAAGGGATCATTCGGCCAAGTTGCAACATGCGCCCCATAAAACCCGCCCTGTTCAATGGTGTGCGCCAGCGTTCGATAACGCTCGAAATCAATCGGATATAACCCGCCCGGGCACCACGGATAAGTACCGTCGGCAAAGCTCAAATACCATAAAACTTTCAGGGCCACGGGGGTCTTCCTCTGTTCAGATTGGGCGAAGACTAATGAGCCTGTTTCGTGACTGTCAACGCAATACGCGGCTTAAATTAAAAGTCATAAGCTTATGTATTTACGGCATATGGACAGCTTTTTTATATCACTATCGTTAGTGATAAATGTGATTTTGATTATAAGCACGGCCTGCGTACGCTGATCACCACAGGAAACAACCGTCGCCCCTGCGGATTTCCACATCCCCGTAAACATGACGACAGACGTTTCAATAAATCCATGAAGAAGACCCACTACGCCTTACCGTTAACGCTGTTCAGCCTGCTATCCATCACCCAACAGACCCAGGCCGCAGAAGCCGACCCGGGTGATTACATTGCCGCGCCGCCGGGCACTGATCTGGGGCTGTTGTATTACCAACATTCGTCGGCCGACACTTACCGCGATGCGTCGGGTAATAAAGTCGACGGCAGTAATCGGTTCAGGTCTGACATTGGCATTTTGCGTTACGTGCATTTTATGGAGGTGCTCGGCTACACGATTGACCCGCAAGTGGTGTTGCCGTTCGGGCAGTTGCATGACGCGAAAATCGGCGGCCAGTCCATTGATGGCAACAGCGGTATCGGTGACGTGCAACTGACCTCGACGGTGTGGTTGGTGAACAACCCGCAAGCGCGCCGCTGGTTTGGTATTTCGCCGTTTATCGTCGCGCCTACCGGTACTTACGATAAGCACGAAGCCTTCAACCTGGGTGAAAACCGCTGGAAGGGCATTGTGCAGGGCGGCTTTGTGCAGGGCTTCGGGCAATACTGGAGCTGGGACTTGATCGGCGACATCACCTGGTACGGCAAAAACACGGACGCCGGTGGCGGTGATCAGACGCTGAAGCAAGACCGCTCTTACCAGGTGATCAACTGGTTGAGTTATCACCCGACTGACACGTCCCATGTGTCGATCGGCTACTCCCACACCTGGGGCGGCGCGCAACAGCTGGACGGCGTGGACAACGGCACCCGCACACGGGTTGATCAGTGGCGCGCACTGTACGCCACCAACGTTACCGCCAAGGATCAGGTGCAGGTGACACTGGCCAGGGACCTGAACGTTCGCGGCGGGTTTGAACGCGACTATCAACTGAACTTGCGTTTGGCTCATGTGTTTTAAAAAGAAATAGACATCCCCTGTAGGAGCGAGCTTGCTCGCGAGCTTTTAAAGATCAAAAGATCGCGAGCAAGCTCGCTCCTACAGGGGGGTGTGTCACATATTTTGGTTTATCAACGAAGGTGTTTATGAGCTATCACTCCCCTGCCCTTGCTGCCCCGACTATTGAGTCTGTGATTGCCACGCACGCGGCGTTGCGGGCCAATACGCCGCTGGTGCAGTGCCTGACCAATGTGGTGTCGGCCAACTTTATGGCCAATGTGCTGCTCAGCGCCGGTGCCGCGCCAGCGATGGTCGACAACCCGGAAGAAGCCGCCGATTTTGCGCGCATCGCCGGGGCGGTGCTGATCAATCTCGGCACGCCGAACACGGCGCAGGTCGAAGGCATGCGCCTGGCCGTGGCCGCTGCCCATGATGCCGGGCGCCCTTGGGTGCTGGACCCGATTGGCGCAGGCGGGCTGGCATGGCGTGGCTCGGTGGCCGCGCAATTGCTGGCGTTCAAGCCAGCGGTGATTCGCGGCAATGCCTCGGAGATCATCGGGCTGGCCGGGCTGGGCAGCCATGCCCGTGGTTTTGACACCTCCAACGACCCGGCACAGGCGGTGCCCGCCGCCGTGCAGTTGCTGGAGCACACTGCCGCCGTGTCGGCCTCGGGCGCCATTGACCATGTAGTGGGCTGGGTCGCTGATGCACAAAACCCGCCGCGCCCGTGGCTCATCAAGATTGCCGGTGGCAGCGCCTGGTTGCCCAAAGTGACCGCGTCGGGTTGCTCGCTGGGTGCGCTGGTGGCGGCGTACACCGCCGTGGCCAGCGATTACCTGACCGCGCTGGTGAGCGCCCATGTGCACTTTGCCCTGGCCGCCGAACTGGCTGAAGCCACAGCCAAAGGGCCCGGCTCGTTTGCCACGGCGTTTATCGACGGGCTGGATGCGGTGGATGCCGACCTGATCCGCGCCAAGGCCCGGTTTGAGGCCTCCGCGCTGTAAACACGAGCTGTAGGAGCGAGCTTGCTCGCGATCTTTTAACGATCAAAAGATCGCGAGCAAGC
>NZ_JBEOPQ010000035.1:0-54753 GCF_040310285.1 Pseudomonas sp. HY2-MNA-CIBAN-0224
AGCTGGGATGGAGGCTTGAAAAAGCTGGGTAGTTTTTTTGAATAAAAACAATGGGTTATTTTATGTTTGATAAGAGCAAGCGGGCGAAGGTCTCGGCAATCTGGTTCGGGGTAATACGCTGCGCGCCTTCCAGTTCAACAATGCGCTGCCCTTGCCAGGTCTCCTGCAACAACTCGGCAGCTACCCGCCCCACGTCCGCCGTGGCAATCATGGGCACCGGCTTGTCCAACGGCTGCAAAAAGCTTGGGATCAACCCGCTCTCAATCGCCGGGGCGACATCCCACAAGGCGTTTTCCATAAACCAGCCGGGGCGCAGAAACGTCACCGGCATGGCCAATGACCTCAAGGCCTGTTCAAGCAGTTGCAACTGGTTCAGCAGGTTGGGCTGTGTGGCCTGAGCGCCGATGGTTGACAGGCAAACCACCTTGCCCGGCCGGGCGCATTGCAGTGCCTGGCGAATGTTGTCGACCAACACCCGCGCCTCAGGGAATCCCGGCGAAGGATCGAAGTTAGACGGCAACATGATGAACACCCCGTCGACACCGCTAAACGCCTGCGTCATGGCCTGGGCATCGTCGACTTCTGCCAGCGCCAGCTCACAACTCAATTGGGCCCAAGGCAGCCCTTTTTCGGCACTGCGCACCACCGCCCGCACCGGCTGACCGGCACCGAGCAATGCCCGCGCGACAGCGCCACCCACTTTCCCGGTAATGCCTGTGACTGCGTACATATGTGCCTCTCCTCAACTCAAACAACGGCTGTTGTGTTGGCAGAAATTATCCAGCGCAGACACCTGATTCTTCGATAGCATCAGTGTCATTGCATACGTGACAGGTAATCACTAATGAGCTTTGATCCGGGTTTGGCCAGCGGCATGGGCGTGTTGAGCGCGGTGGTCGACAGCGGCAGTTTTGCCAAGGCCGCCGACCGGCTGGACATGACGCCTTCCGGGGTGAGCCGGGCGATTTCGCGGCTGGAGAAACGCTTGGGCATTCGCCTGTTCGACCGCACCACGCGCTCGGTGCAATTGACCGATGAAGGGTGGCGCTTTTATCAGGAAGTCGCCCCGCTGCTGGCCGGGCTTGAAGACGCGGCCAATTCGGCGGCTGACAGCGCGCTGACCGTACGCGGGCGCTTGCGGGTCAATATCGACCCGTATTTCTCAAGGCTGGTACTGGGCCCGGTATTGGGCGAGTTCATGCGCCGCCACCCGCAATTGCAGTTGGACTTGCACACCAAGGACCAACTGGGCGATCTGGTGGCAGACGGCTTTGATCTGGCCATTCGCTTTGGCCACCCGCAGTCGTCTTCGCTGGTGGCGCGCAAGCTCATGGAGGTGCGTGTACTGACCGTCGCTGCACCCGCGTATTTTCAGCGTTACGGGCGCCCTGCCATACCGCAGGACCTTGAACACGGCCAGCATGTGTGCATCGACTTTCGCGACACGCAGACCGGGCGGCCGTTTGCATGGGAGTTTCATCGCGACGGGCACATACTCATCGTGCCCACCAATGGCCGGTTGATCATCAACGACGCCAGCACTTTGTACAGCGTGTGCGAGCACGGTCACGCGGTGGCGCAAATGCTCGATCTGGGGCTGGCGCCCGCGCTCAAGGACGGGCGCCTGGTAGACGTATTCCCCGACTGGCCCGATGAGCGTTTTCCGCTGTACGCGTTCTACCCGTCGCGGCATTTACCGGCGGCTAAAGTGCGGGCGTTTCTGGAGTTTGTGCAGGGGTTGTGTTGAGTTCACGTCGCAGACAATGACCATGATCTACCTGTCAGTTCTGCTAGTAGACAACGCCATTCATACAACCGATTCTGCGATCTTGAACTTACCTGACAGGAGTTCCGGGCATGGCCGCTATGTATCGTTATGATCCGCTGGATCGATTGATGAGTTGTTTGTCAGACACGCAAGCCAGCGGACAACGCTTTTATTGCGCCAATAAACTTGTGACAGACATTCAAGGACCGGCCAGTTATTCGCTGTTCCAATACGACAAAAACAGCTTGGCACAGTTTCGCCAACAAGGACCTCAACGGGAAAATATTCTATTAGCCAATGACCCACAAGGTTCGGTGACTCAAGCAATAACAGAAACGCAGTTTAATACCCTTACTTATACCATTTACGGATATCAGTCCGATCACAGCGGGTTCGTCAGTCTATTAGGTTTTAATGGCGAGCGTTGCGAGTCGTTGACCGGACATTATTTATTGGGCAATGGCACTCGCGCTTTCAATCCCGTACTGATGAGATTCAATAGCCCTGACCCCATGAGCCCCTTTGCGGGAGGAGGCATAAATGCTTATGCCTATTGTAAAAACGACCCCATTAACTGGCGTGATCCGTCGGGCAACATTCCCATAAAGACAATAGTTTCCTCAGTCTCTAAAACTCGAAGATCCAGGTCCGCAATGACTGCATTTCAGCGCACAAAACTACGACTTGCGGAAAATCTACGTAATCATCAAAAAAAACTTGATTATGATCTCGCCGTCGCCGCTGAGAAACGGGGTGAATTTATAGGTCGCGTCTCAATCCATGACACTCTGTCTTCTCCCACTGATATCGATAATGCTTACAAGCTTGCTAAAAAAGAGTACAAGTTTAATAAAATACCCTCACCCAATATAACTCCAGATTACTTCTCCGACCCTCTCGGCGGCCCTCTCGCAGTCGACACCTCCGCATTTGACGCTACCCACATTTATTTCAAAAAACAAAAAAAAAGAATTATTAAAAATACCCAGCGACAAAAGAAGCGAAAGACAAAGCAACGATTTAAATAATTCAAGACTCAGCTTAAAACTCAACAGAATGAACCGGCTTATACATATTCACAAATCGCTTAATAAAAACATCCGAAATTCCTGAATATTCACTCTAAAAAAACAATGCTGTATCAATACGCTGCCGAGCAAGAAGCAGCCTTTCTCACCCCTTGTGCATCTTGCTCATCAACTCGGCCTCGGCCTGGGTCAGGCCGCAGGACTGGGTCAGTTCGTCAACGCTGGCACCCATGCCGACCAGACGCGCGGCCTGGTCGAAGGACAGGCTGGTGGGGTCGCGTTGTTCAAGGCGGGTGAGTTTTTCTGGCAAGGGGGCCACCACCGAGCGCATTTCGTGCAGCTCTTCGCCCATTTGCACGTTGCCGTTCTGGTAGGTGTCCAGGCGGCGGCTGAGCTCCTTGAGGCGGCGGTCGCGGCGGGCGTCGGCCTCGGCCTGCTGCACGGCGGCCACGCGCTGTTTGCGCACGTAGAGCACAAACGCACACAGGCTCGCGGCCCACAGCAGGGCCAGCACGATTACCGCCACCTCAAGGATCAATCAGATGTTCTCCAGGTCTGACCACTCTTCTTCGGTCATCATTTTGTCCAGCTCAACCAGAATCAGCAACTCGCCGTTCTTGTTGCACACGCCTTGAATGAACTTGGCCGACTCGTCGTTGCCCACGTTCGGCGCCGTTTCGATTTCAGACTGACGCAGATACACCACTTCCGCCACGCTGTCGACCAGAATGCCCACCACTTGCTTGTCGGCTTCGATGATGACGATACGTGAGTTGTCGGTGATATCAGCGTTGTACAAACCAAAACGCTGGCGGGTGTCGATAACAGTCACCACATTGCCGCGCAGGTTGATGATGCCCAGCACGTAGGCTGGCGCACCCGGCACCGGGGCAATTTCGGTGTAGCGCAGCACTTCCTGCACCTGCATGACGTTGATGCCGTAGGTCTCGTTGTCCAGCTTGAAGGTGACCCATTGCAGGATCGGATCATCGGAACCCTGTGCGGCTGATTGCTTCATACCCCAAACCCCTGACTAAAAACTTAACGGTGTGTGTTGTCTAACCGCGCTCAAGCCCGGTCATTTATGTGTCTGCCTGATGGCGGGTCGCGCCGCTGGCGATCAAGTCGGCAAGTTCTGCCACGTCCAGCAACGCGCACATGTGTTCGATCACGGTGCCCGCCAACCACGGACGTTGCCCGCGCTGCGAACGCCATTTGATCTGGTTGGGGTCCAGGCGCAATGAACGGCTGACCTGATGCACCGCCAGCCCCCATTCATAGCCCTGAACCGAAATAACGTATTGCAGCCCTTCTCGAAAATCGTCGCGGTAACGCTCCGGCATCACCCAGCGCGCCGTGTCGAGCACATTAAGCTTGCCGCTCTGGCTTGGCAGAATCCCCAAAAACCAGTCAGGTTGACCAAACAGCGGGGTCAACTCGCGATTGTGCAACGCGTAAATCGACCCCAGGCACACCAGCGGCACCGCCAGGGTCAGCCCAGCGACATCGAACAGCAGGCATTCAAACGGCTCGCTGGCCCACGCCGGGCGACCATCGTCCTGCACCGGCAAGCGGGTGCCGGTTGCGTTCGGCCGCTGCACGTCGAGCAGCGGTGGCGCCATTAAGTCGGCATTCGGCAGCACCTCTGACAGCGGCACCGGCACCGCCAGTTCCTGCACAGGCTCTTGGGGCGCCAGGCGGGCATCACGGACTTGCTCTTCCAGCACCGCAGCGGCGAATTCGTCCAGCGCCTCGGGCTCGGCCGTCAGTACAGGCTCCGGCGCTTGCAGTGCCTCTTCGGTTGCATCAAACAGCAAATTGTCCAGGTAAGCCTGCAAGGCCACTTGCGGGCTTGTAGACAGCGCGACCGGTTGCTTCATCAGGTGCCTCACTCAACCTTGGCGCGACCATGACCTCTAGGGGTTATCGGCCACGTCATGCAGATACTTGAATGCACGCCCAGCTCACACCGGCTGCGGTGTGAGTTGCTGGGTCAACATGTGTTTGAGCAACGCGCGATACGCAATCGCACCCCGGCTTTTGCCGTCGAACTGCGAGGGCGTGAGCCCGGCCCGGCTGGCGTCACGCAGACGCGTATCGACCGGGATAAAGCCCTGCCACAGGGTTTCGGGGTGTGAATCACGCAGTACCCGCAAGGTGCTCATGGAGGCCTGGGTGCGGCGGTCAAACAGGGTCGGCACGATGCAGAACGGCAACGCCTGTTTGCGCGAACGGTTGATCATCGCCAGGGTGTTGACCATGCGCTCCAGGCCCATCAGGGCCAAGTGCTCGGTTTGCACCGGGATGATCAACTGCTGGCTGGCCGCCAATGCATTGACCATCAGCACGCCGAGCAAGGGCGGGCTGTCGATGATCGCGTAGTCGTAGTCCTGCCACAGTTGCGCCAGGGCACGGGCGATCACCAGGCCCAGGCCACTCTGGCCCGGCGATTGGCGCTCAAGCGTGGCCAGCGCGGTGCTGGCCGGCAACAAGGCAATCTGCTCGTTGCTGGTGGGCAACAGCAGTTGCGCGGTCAGGCCGTCGGGCACCAGCCCCTTGTGCAAGAACAGATCGTAATTGCTGTGCTCAAGGGCGTCCGGGTCATAACCGAAATAACTGGTCATGGAGCCATGCGGGTCGAGATCGACCACGACCACGCGCTTGCCCGCCTCAGCCAGCAAACCCGCCAGGGCGATGGAGGTGGTGGTCTTGCCGACCCCACCTTTTTGATTAGCTACAGTCCAGACTCTCATTCAGTTATTCCTCCCGGTTGCACGCGTGCCGACCGAGAATTGCCATGCACTTATAGGGACGGTGACGGGGAATTGACGGCATTCCCTCGAACCAGCGGCGTTGATCGTGGCGGTGCAGTTTGTGTGCCAGCACGCTTCAAGGCGGCATCTGGCGTGACGTTGGCGGCGCCGCTGCTGGTCAAACTGCGACGCACTTCCAGGTTACGTGACACCACGAGCACCACGCGACGGTTGAGCGCACGCCCTTCAGGCGTTGCGTTATTGGCCACCGGCTGAAACTCGGCGTAGCCCACCGACGCCATGCGCCCCGGGTCTACGCCTTGCATCGCCAGCATGCGCACAATGCTCGCCGAGCGCGCTGACGACAGTTCCCAGTTGGTGGGATATTGCGCAGTACGAATCGGCAAGTTATCGGTAAAGCCTTCGACGTGAATCGGGTTATCGAAGGGTTTGAGGATCGCCGCCACCTTGTCGATGATGCTGAACGCCAGGTCATTGGGCATCGCATCGCCACTGCCAAACAACAGGCTGGAGTTGAGTTCGATCTCGACCCACAGCTCGTTGCCACGCACGGTGAGCTGGTGTGAGGCAATCAAGTCGCCAAAGGCCTGGGTGATGTCATTGGCGATGGTTTTCAGCGGATCGTCCTGGGCCTGGCCCAACCCCGCGTCAGTGTTTTCGCTGTCTTTGATCAGCGGCTCGGCCGGTTTGGTGGTCAGTGGGCGCTCTTCGCCCACCGGGATCGGCTTGACGCTGCGCTCGGTGTCATTGAACACCCCCACCAGCGCCTGCGAGATCACTTTGTACTTGCCTTCGTTAATCGACGAGATCGAGTACATCACCACAAAAAAGGCAAACAGCAAGGTGATGAAGTCTGCGTAGGACACCAGCCAGCGTTCATGATTGACGTGCTCTTCAGCAGCGCGGCGGCGTCGGCTCATCGTTACCCCGTAAACCCTTGGAGTTTGAGTTCGATGGCCCGCGGGTTCTCGCCCTCGGCAATCGACAGGATGCCTTCGAGCAACATCTCGCGGTACAAGGACTGGCGCAGCGCAATGGCCTTGAGCTTGCTGGCCATGGGCAGCAACACCAGGTTGGCGCTGGCCACCCCGTAAATGGTCGCCACAAACGCCACGGCAATGCCGCTGCCCAACTGCGTCGGGTCGGCCAGGTTGCCCATCACATGGATCAAGCCCATCACCGCGCCAATGATGCCGATGGTCGGCGCATAACCGCCCATGCACTCAAACACTTTGGCGGCCTCAATGTCGCGGGTTTCCTGGGTCATGTAGTCGACCTCCAGCACGCTGCGAATGGCTTCGGGTTCAACCCCGTCCACCAGCAGTTGCAGGCCTTTGCGCGAATAGCTGTCGGGCTCGGAGTCGGCCATGCCTTCAAGGCCCAGCAAGCCTTCCTTGCGCGCCGTGAGGCTCCAGTTGACGACGCGGTTGATGCCGCCCGCCATGTCGATCTGCGGCGGGAAGAAAATCCAGCCCACGGTCTGGATCGCCCGCTTGAAGGCGCTCATGGGCGACTGCAACAGTGCGGCGCCAATGGTGCCGCCCAAAACGATGAGTGCCGCCGGGCCATTGGCCAGCGCGCCCAAGTGCCCGCCTTCGAGGTAATTGCCACCGATAATCGCGACAAAGGCCATGATGATGCCGATCAGGCTGAGCACGTCCATCAGTGACACGCCTCAACCAAGTGGCGGCCCATGTCATCAAGGCTGTACACCGCGTCAGCGAGGTTGGCCTTAACGATGGCCATCGGCATGCCGTAAATCACACAGCTGGCTTCGTCTTGCGCCCACACCTGGCTGCCGCCCTGCTTGAGCAGGCGTGCGCCTTCACGGCCGTCCGCGCCCATGCCGGTCAAGACCACCGCCAAAACTTTGTCACCGTAGGTTTTGGCCGCAGAGCCAAAGGTGATGTCGACACTGGGCTTGTAGTTCAGGCGCTCATCACCCGGCAGAATCCGTACCGTGCCGCGACCGTCGATCATCATTTGTTTGCCGCCCGGTGCCAGCAAGGCCAGCCCTGGGCGCAAGGTGTCACCGTCTTCGGCCTCCTTGACGCTGATGCGGCACAGCTTGTCCAGACGCTCGGCAAAGGCTTTGGTGAACGCCGCCGGCATGTGCTGCACCAGCACAATGGGCGCCGGGAAATTGCCCGGCAACTGGGTCAATACCCGCTGCAACGCGACCGGGCCACCGGTTGACGTGCCAATGGCCACCAACTTGTAAGGCTTGCGCTTGGGGGCAGACGAATGGGCGGCCGGGGCTGGCGCCGCACGGCTGGCAATCGGTGTGGTGCGGGTCGGCGCAGGTGCAGGCGTAGGCGCCCCAGCCAGCGGCGCACGGCTCACAGGTGCCGGGGCGGCAACGGGCGGCGGCGCGCTGTAACTGGACAGGCGCCGGTTACTGCGCGAAATGGTATGGACCTTTTCACACAGCAGCTGTTTGACCTTGTCGGGGTTGCGCGAGATGTCTTCGAAATTTTTCGGCAGGAAGTCCACGGCCCCGGCGTCCAGCGCATCGAGGGTCACGCGCGCGCCTTCATGGGTCAGCGACGAGAACATCAAGACCGGTGTCGGGCAGCGCTGCATGATGTGGCGCACCGCCGTGATGCCGTCCATCATCGGCATTTCGTAGTCCATGGTGATCACGTCGGGCTTGAGCGCCAACGCCTGATCAATTGCTTCCTTGCCATTGGTGGCGGTACCGATCACTTTAATCGTCGGGTCAGCCGACAGAATTTCCGACACACGACGGCGGAAAAACCCAGAATCGTCCACCACCAGGACCTTGACTACCATAAACACTCCGTTAGGCGGCAGGGCACGCTGGCGCGCCCTGCTACGAGAATCAAATACGCCGCGAGGCGTAGTGCTTGAGCATGCTCGGCACATCCAGGATCAAGGCAATGCGACCGTCACCGGTAATGGTGGCGCCCGACATGCCCGGCGTGCCCTGAAGCATTTTGCCCAACGGTTTGATCACCACTTCTTCCTGGCCCACCAGTTGATCGACCACAAAGCCGATGCGCTGGGTGCCAATCGAGATAATCACCACATGCCCTTCGCGTTGCTCTTCATGGGCGGCCGAGGCCACCAGCCAGCGCTTGAGGTAGAACAGCGGCAACGCTTTGTCGCGCACGATCACCACTTCCTGGCCGTCGACCACGTTGGTGCGTGACAGGTCGAGGTGGAAAATTTCGTTGACGTTGACCAGGGGGAAGGCAAATGCCTGATTGCCCAGCATGACCATCAGGGTCGGCATGATCGCCAAGGTCAGCGGTACCTTGATGACGATTTTGGAGCCCTTGCCCAAGGTCGACTCAATGGCCAGCGAGCCATTGAGCTGGGCGATTTTGGTTTTCACCACGTCCATGCCCACGCCACGGCCCGACACGTCAGAAATCTCGGTCTTGGTCGAAAAGCCCGGGGCAAAGATCAGGTTGTAGCAGTCGTTTTCGCTGAGGCGATCGGCGGCGTCCTTGTCCATCAGGCCTTTTTTGACAGCGATGGCGCGCAGCACATTGGCGTCCATGCCTTTGCCGTCGTCAGAGATCGACAGCAAGATATGGTCGCCTTCCTGTTCGGCCGACAGCACCACCCGCCCGCACCGCGACTTGCCCGCCGCTTCACGCTCTTCGGGGGTTTCACAGCCGTGGTCAACCGCGTTGCGCACCAAGTGCACCAACGGGTCGGCCAGCGCCTCCACGAGGTTTTTGTCGAGGTCGGTGTCTTCGCCCACCAGTTCCAGGCTGATTTCTTTTTTCAGTTGACGGGCCAAATCGCGAACCAGACGCGGGAAGCGGCCGAAGACTTTCTTGATCGGCTGCATGCGGGTCTTCATGACCGAGGTTTGCAGGTCTGCGGTAACCACGTCGAGGTTGGACAGCGCCTTGGCCATGGCTTCGTCATGAATGTTCAGGCCCAGGCGCACCAGGCGGTTACGCACCAGCACCAGCTCGCCAACCATGTTCATAATTTCGTCGAGCCGCGCGGTGTCTACCCGCACCGTGGTTTCGGCCTCGCTGGCCACCGGTTTTTCCTGCGGTGCAGGCGCCGCCCGGGCGGGCGCCGGGCGCGGGGCGGCAGGCTTGGCTTCGACCTTGTTGGCGACTGAGGCTGCTACTGCACTGACCGTCGCGGCAACCGCTGGGCTTTCGGCCGAAAACTGGCCTTTGCCATGCAACTCGTCGAGCAGCGCTTCAAATTCTTGATCGGTGATGTGGGCTGCCGGGGTGTCCGCGACGGGTTCAGCCGCGACGTCAGCAGGGGCAGCGGCGACAGCCTCAAGGGCGTCTGCGCTGAACGAGCCTTTGCCATGCAACTGATCCAGCAGCGCTTCGAATTCATCGTCGGTGATTTCATTGCTGGCCGCAGCAGACGCTGCCGGGGCAACAGCAGCAGGCGCGGTCACTGCGTTCGCAGAGAACTGGCCTTTGCCGTGCAACTGATCGAGCAATGACTCAAACTCGGCGTCGCTGATTTCGTCACTCAGGGTCGCGTCTTCAGGGGCTTGTTCGACAAGCGCCGCATCCGCTTTGACCGCATTCAGCGAGTCGAGCAGTTGTTCAAATTCGTTATCGGTAATGTCGCCGGCGGTGTCGTTAGACACGGTCTCGACCACCGCAGCCGGCGCTTCGACCGCTGCCGGCGCGGCGGCAGGCTCGGCCAAACGCGCCAACGCGGCCAGCAACTCGGGGCTGGCGGCGGTGATCGGGCTACGCTCGCGCACTTGGGCAAACATCCCGTTGACGGCGTCCAGGGCTTCAAGCACCACGTCCATCAATTCCGCGTCGACGCTTCGCTCACCCTTGCGCAGGATGTCGAACACGTTCTCGGCGATGTGGCAGCACTCCACCAACTCATTGAGCTGCAGGAAGCCGGCGCCTCCTTTTACAGTGTGAAAACCGCGAAAAATAGCATTGAGCAAGTCTGCATCATCCGGTCGGCTTTCCAGCTCGACCAGTTGTTCGGACAGCAACTCTAAAATTTCGCCGGCCTCAACCAAAAAATCCTGAAGGATTTCTTCATCGGCGCCGAAGCTCATGTGTGTGCTCCTTGAAGGAGGACCTTTCAGCGCCGGACAACAGCGCCCGCACGCCTACTCAAGACCTAGAAACCTAAACTGGACAGCAAATCGTCTACATCATCCTGGCCGGATACGACGTCACTACGCTTATCGGCATGAATCTGCGGACCTTCACCCTTCGTCAGGTTTTTTTGCGAATTATTTTCAGCACGCAGCGCTTCGTGGTCATGTTCGATCCCGGCAAAGCGATCGACCTGGCTGGCCATGAGCACCAACTTGAGCAAGTTCTGCTCGACGTCGGTGACCAACTGCGTGACCCGCTTGATCACCTGACCGGTCAGGTCCTGGTAATCCTGGGCCAGCAGAATGTCAGTCAGATTACTGGAGACGATCTGCTGCTCAGCTTCGCTGCGCGTCAAAAAACTGTCTACCCGACGTGCCAGCTCGCGAAACTCTTGCGCACCGACTTCGCGGCGCATAAAACGCCCCCAGTCCGCGCTCAAAGCTTTGGCTTCCTGGCCAAGGCCATTGACCAGCGGCGTGCAGTTCTCGACCAGATCCATGGTCCGGTTAGCGGCGGCTTCCGTCAGCTTCACAACATAAGCCAAGCGCTCGGTCGCATCCGTGATCTGCGACACTTCTTCGGCGCGCGGCATGGTCGGATCAATGTGAAAATCGACAATCGCGCTATGCAATTCACGCGTCAGCTTGCCGACTTCACGGTAAAGGCCACGATCGCGGGTCTGGTTCAGTTCATGAATCAGTTGTACCGCGTCGCCGAACTGGCCTTTTTCAAGGCTTTCAACCAGCTCTTGAGCATGTTTTTTCAGGGTCGATTCAAACTCGCCCACTGTTGATTCCTGCCGCTCCATAGTGCCCCCCGGGGAACCGTTCAACCGATGCGTTCAAAGATCTTTTCGATCTTGTCCTTGAGGGCGATGGCGGTGAATGGCTTGACCACATAACCGTTCACACCGGCTTGGGCAGCCTCGATGATCTGCTCGCGCTTGGCTTCGGCGGTGACCATCAAGACCGGCAAGTGCTTGAGTTTTTCGTCGGCACGCACATGGCGCAGCAAGTCGATACCGGTCATGCCGGGCATGTTCCAGTCGGTGACCAGAAAGTCGATATGCCCCAGATTGAGAATCGGAATCGCCGTGGTGCCGTCATCCGCCTCGACCGTGTTGGTGAACCCGAGATCACGCAACAGGTTTTTAATGATCCGCCTCATCGTTGAAAAATCATCAACGATGAGGATTTTCATGTCTTTGTTCAAGTCGACCTCCAGCAGTCTTAAACGCGATCTGTTTCTTAACGCGTCATTTCAATCAATTCGGTGCATTAACAATCGATAACCCTGTAGCCGCTGCCGCAGGCTGCGATGGGTTGCGCAGCGACCCTGCCTCGTAGAAGCGAAGGTCCTTCGGCCCTTATCGCAGCCTGCGGCAGCGGCTACAGGATTTGCGTATGCCTTAATGCGCTCGCCACTGCCCCAGGCGTGCGCGCAAACGGGCGGCGCACTGGCTGTGCAACTGGCTGACACGCGACTCGCTGACCCCCAGCACCTCACCGATTTCCTTGAGGTTGAGCTCTTCGTCGTAGTACAGCGCCAACACCAGCCGCTCACGCTCGGGCAACAAGCTGATGGCCTCGGCCAGCGCGGCCTGAAAACGCTCGTCTTCGAGGTCGCGCGACGGCTCAAGGTGCGCGCTGGCGCCATCTTCATGCAGCCCCTCGTGCTCGCCGTCCTGCAACAGGTCGTCGAAGCTGAACAGACGACTGCCCAGGGTGTCGTTCAAGATGGCGTAATAATCATCAAGGCTTAACTGGAGTTCGGCCGCAACCTCGTGATCTTTAGCGTCACAGCCGGTTTTTGCTTCAATAACGCGAATTGCGTCACTGACCATGCGCGTATTGCGGTGCACCGAGCGTGGCGCCCAGTCACCCTTGCGCACTTCATCGAGCATGGCACCGCGAATGCGAATGCCGGCGTAGGTCTCAAAACTCGCGCCCTTGGTGGCGTCGTACTTGCTCGAAACCTCGAGCAAGCCGATCATCCCGGCCTGAATCAGGTCGTCCACTTGCACGCTGGCAGGCAAACGCGCCAACAGGTGATAAGCGATGCGTTTGACCAACGGCGCATAGCGCTCGATCAGCTCATATTGGCTGTCACGTGACGGCTTGCTGTACATGCGATAGCCGCTGGCAGTCATCAGACTCGTCCTCCACCTGCTTGCTGTACCAAACGTTCGACAAAGAACTCCAGGTGGCCACGGGGGTTAGCCGGCAACGGCCAGGTATCGACCTTTTGCGCGATAGCCTTGAACGCCAGGGAGCACTTGGAACGCGGGAATGCTTCGTACACGGCGCGCTGCTTTTGCACGGCCTTGCGCACGCACTCGTCGTACGGCACGGCGCCCACATATTGCAGGGCAACGTCAAGAAAACGGTCAGTCACTTTGGTCAGCTTGGCGAACAGGTTGCGCCCTTCTTGCGGGCTCTGGACCATGTTCGCCAACACCCGAAAACGGTTCATGCCGTAGTCGCGGTTAAGCAGTTTGATCAACGCGTAGGCGTCGGTGATGGAGGTCGGCTCGTCACACACCACCAGCAAAACCTCCTGGGCGGCACGGACAAAACTGACCACTGACTCACCGATCCCGGCGGCGGTATCAATCACCAGCACATCGAGGTTGTCGCTCAGGTCACTGAACGCCTGAATCAGACCGGCGTGTTGCGCAGGGCTCAACTGCACCATGCTCTGGGCGCCAGACGCGGCGGGCACGATACGAATCCCGCCGGGGCCCAGGAGCAATACATCACGCAGCTCGCAGCGACCCTCGACCACATCTGCCAAGGTAAATTTCGGTGTCAGCCCCAACAGGACATCAACATTCGCCAATCCGAGATCGGCGTCCATCAACATGACGCGCCTGCCCAGTTCGGCCAGCGCGATGGACAAATTGACTGACACGTTAGTTTTACCGACGCCACCCTTGCCGCCGGTCACTGCGATCACCTGTACGGGATGCATGCTGCCCATGATCTTTTTTTACCTTGTCTTACTTAGACGCGGCTACAGAGAGTGCTGCGTGTTCCCCCAGGAACAACACTGTGCAGACCTTCAATGTAGGTACATTGCAACGTTTCATCTTTAACCTAGCCAACCCGTTTGGGCGGGCTGTGGTAAATGTCAGCGAACATATCGGCCATGGCTTCTTCGCTGGGTTCTTCCTGCATTTGCACACTCACCGCCCGGCTCACCAATTGGTGGCGGCGCGGCAAGTGCAGATCGTCCGGGATCCGTGGGCCGTCCGTGAGGTACGCCACGGGCAAGTCATTGCTGATCGCCAGGCTCAGTACTTCGCCAAGGCTGGCGGTTTCATCCAGCTTGGTCAGAATGCAACCGGCCAGCCCGCAGCGCTTGTAGCTCAGGTACGCGGCAGACAGCACCTGCTTCTGGCTGGTGGTGGCGAGGACCAGATAATTGCGCGCCTTGATCCCGCGCCCGGCGAGGCTGTCCAGTTGCAGGCGCAACGCCGGGTCACTGGCTTGCAGCCCGGCGGTGTCGACCAGCACCACGCGCTTGCGCGCCAGCGGCTCAAGGGTTTGGCCCAATGACTGGCCGGGGGCCACGTGGGTCACCGGCACGTTGAGAATGCGCCCCAGGGTTTTAAGCTGCTCCTGGGCGCCGATACGAAAGCTGTCCATGCTCACCAATGCAATATTTTGCGCGCCGTACTTGAGCACATAACGTGCCGCCAGCTTGGCCAGCGTTGTGGTTTTACCCATGCCTGCAGGACCGACCATTGCGATCACACCGCCCTCTTCCAGCGGCTCCAGTTCAGGGGTGGTAATCATCCGCGCCAGGTGCGCCAACAGCATGCGCCAGGCCTGACGCGGCTCTTCAATCTCGGTCACCTGGGTCAACAAACTATGGGACAACGGACCGGACAAGCCGATGCGCTGCAAACGCCGCCACAAATTGGCCTGTTCAGGCCTTGAGCCTTGCAACTGGTTCCAGGCCAGCGAGCCCAGCTGCACTTCGAGCAACTCGCGCAGGCCGTTCAGCTCATTGCGCATGTCGTCAAAAATCCGCTGGTCAATCGATGGCGCCGGTGCAGGTGCAGGCTGTGGCCGCGACGGTTCGTCAAAGCGCGGCTCAATCAACGGTTCTGCGGCGGTCAGCGGCAAGCCGGCAAACAACTGGCGGCTGGCATCCGTGTCGCCTTCTGCGCGCAAGCTCAACTCGGCCTGAGCCGAGACAATCTTGGACTGGGTCTTGCGCAGTTCTTCTTCCAGCTCAACGTTCGGCACCCGAGGTGCCAGCGCGGACAGCTTGTAGTCCAGCGCTGCGGTCAACTCAACACCGCCGGCGATCCGGCGATTGCCAATAATGGCGGCATCCGCGCCCAATTCATCACGAATGAGTTTCATGGCCTGACGCATGTCGGCGGCGAAAAATCGCTTCACTTGCATAGATCAAACCCTCAGCCGTTAGGGCCCACTGTCGCAACGATGGTCACTTGCTTGTTGTCAGGGATTTCCTGGTACGCCAGCACATGCAGGTTGGGCACCGCCAAACGGCCAAACCGCGAAAGCATCGCGCGTACCGGGCCTGCCACCAGCAAGATCACCGGGTTGCCTTGCATCTCCTGACGCTGCGCTGCGTCGATGAGTGAGCGCTGGAGTTTTTCTGCCATGCTTGGCTCCAGCAACACACCGTCTTCCTGGCCTTGTCCGGCCTTCTGCAAACTATTGAGCAATATTTGTTCCAACCTTGGCTCCAAGGTGATCACAGGCAGCTCAGACTCAACGCCGACAATGCTTTGCACGATGGCGCGGGACAAGCCGACACGCACGGCGGCAACCAAAGCGGCAGTATCTTGACTCTTGTGGGCATTGTTGGCGACGGCTTCGGCAATGCTGCGTATATCGCGCACCGGCACCTGCTCGGCCAGCAGCGCCTGCAAGACTTTGAGCAACTGCGACAGGCTCAACACGCCCGGCACCAATTCTTCGGCCAATTTAGGCGACGACTTGGCCAGCAATTGCATGAGTTGCTGCACTTCCTCATGGCCAATCAGCTCATGGGAATGCTTATACAGAATCTGGTTAAGGTGCGTCGCCACCACCGTACTGGCATCGACCACGGTGTAGCCCAGCGATTGCGCCTGGCTACGCTGGCTGACCTCGATCCACACGGCCTCCAGACCAAAGGCCGGGTCTTTGGCGGTGATCCCGTTGAGGGTGCCAAACACCTGGCCGGGGTTGATCGCCAGTTCGCGGTCCGGGTAAATCTCGGCCTCGGCCAGAATCACGCCCATGAGTGTCAGGCGATAAGCGCTCGGCGCCAGGTCGAGGTTGTCGCGGATGTGCACGGTGGGCATCAAAAAGCCGAGGTCCTGGGACAGCTTTTTACGCACACCCTTGATCCGCGCCAGCAATTGCCCGCCCTGGTTGCGATCCACCAGCGGGATCAGGCGATAGCCCACTTCCAGGCCGATCATGTCGATGGGCGTCACGTCATCCCAGCCCAGTTCTTTGGTCTCTTGGGCGCGGGCGGGCGAAGGCAGCAACTCTTGCTGGCGCTGCACTTCTTGCAGGGCTTGAACCTTGGCCACGTTTTGTTTTTTCCACATCCAGTAGGCGGCGCCACCGGCCACCACGGCGAGGCTGAGAAAGGACACATGGGGCATGCCCGGCACGATCCCCATCACCGCCATCAAACCGGCAGACACCGCCAGCGCCTTGGGCGAGGCGAACATCTGGCGATTGATTTGCTTGCCCATGTCTTCGGAGCCCGAAGCACGGGTCACCATGATCGCGGCGGCGGTCGACAACAGCAGCGACGGCAATTGCGCCACCAGACCGTCACCGATGGTCAGCAAGGCGTAGACCTTGCCCGCTTCGCTAAAACTCATGCTGTGCTGGAAGATGCCCACGGCCATGCCGCCGATTAGGTTGATAAACAGGATCAACAGACCGGCAATGGCGTCACCGCGCACAAACTTGCTGGCACCGTCCATAGAGCCGTAAAACTCGGCCTCTTGGGCGACTTCTTGACGGCGCAACTTGGCCTGGTTCTGATCGATCAGCCCGGCGTTGAGGTCGGCGTCAATCGCCATTTGTTTGCCGGGCATGGCGTCGAGGGTAAAGCGCGCGCTCACTTCGGAGATCCGCCCGGCACCTTTGGTCACCACCACGAAGTTGATGATCATCAAAATCGCGAACACCACCATACCGACCACATAGTTGCCGCCGATCACCACCTCACCGAAGGCCTGGATCACCTTACCGGCAGCGGCGTGGCCCTCTTGGCCGTGGAGCATCACCACCCGGGTCGACGCCACGTTGAGCGCCAGGCGCATCAGCGTTGCGACCAGCAAAATGGTGGGGAACACCGCGAAATCCAGCGGGCGCAGCGCGTACACGCACACCAGCAAGACCACAATCGACAGCGCGATGTTGAAGGTAAAAAACACATCCAGCAGAAACGCCGGGATGGGCAACATCATCATTGCCAGCATCACCAGCAGCAACAGCGGCACGCCCAACTGCCCGTGACCCAAACCGGCCAGACCGTTGCGTGCGGTGTTGATTAACTGAGAGCGATCCAATGACATGCCTAAACCTTTAGCAAACTTTTGACGCCAGATGCGTCTGCAAGCCTGCCACTGCAAGAAGCCTTCCAACTTTGGCAAAAGGCCACATTGCCGAGAGGTAAACCCAAAATCTGTAGGCGCGAGCTGGGGATCAAGATCAAAAGATCGCGAGCAAGCTCGCTCCTACAGGGGGTGTGGTTACACCGGCCTTAAGCGCCAGCCCAGCACGTCGCAGCCATCGCGCAGCAATAACACTGCGGTGTTGGCGAGGTGCTTGAGATCAATGGCGTCGGCCTCGGCCAGTTCGCGGTTGGCGAAGGTTTCCATCAGTTGGGTGACCGCCAAAACACGGGCAGCCGCGTTGGCATGCAACACGTCCAGTGGCGCGTTGCGGTCGATTAATAAGGCGGGAATGGTGCAGTCAATAGCGGTGAGCGGGATGTAAGGTGAATTCGTCATAAGTTAAGTCCAATGGTTAGACGCACTAACGTTATTCATCTTTTCATTCCAAGTCGCCAAACCTGGTCGCCATGAGGGCGAGCGCGGACTATAAGCGTCGGGGCACAACAGCGGCAAGCGCCAACGCTGTACGAAGCCGCCGATAAATCGGCAGGCAAACACAAAAATCTGTAGGAGCGAGCTTGCTCGCGATCTTTTGATCTGCCTCTGGCGAGGCAAAAAAGTGAGGCTCAGTTCCAGCGCCATTCGCCCAGGTCAATCACCAGGCACGCGCTGCTGCTTGAACCAAACACGACGTCTATCTTGCGGTTGGGCTCATAGCGGTCAGTGCCGCAGCCACCAATCAAAATGGCACCACAACGCCCATCCCGTACATGCGGGTGTTCTTCCCACACCGGCACGCTGTCCAGCTGCAACTGGCGAATGAGTTTGTACAGGATAAAACTGCGCACACAGCGCCCGTTGATGCCTTCAAAGCTCAATGACTTGCGCATAAACGTCAGTATCGAATCACGCTCTTTGTAGCAGCGCTCAACGATCGCACTGTAGTACTGCTCTCGCCCGCTGCTGTGGGGCACCGTGGGCAAGGAAATAACGGCCAGCAAATTAGTGCCTTCCGTACTGAAGCCCACAATGTGGCGGTCTTGCAATTGATCCAGCCAGAAAATCGCAAATGTGCCGTCCAGCGCAGGAAACTTCGGGAACAACCCCTCAAGATTAACCTTGGCTTTTTCTCGGGTATCGCTCAACACACAGGTTTTGATAGAGCCATTGGGAATAAGGGTTAACTCGATCGACATCGCGCATCTCCATTGCCTGCACACGAACCAAAAGCACTCGACCTCTCAAGTTAAGCAGGTTTGCGCAAAGCCTCTACTGTCAGAAATGACAGTCCGTCTTCAAATTTTCACCGCTTGTCAGCTCTTGGCTTCACATTTAGTCATCGCGGCGTAAATCCGGCGGGATCGGCAGGTCTTTCAGCGGATCAGGCCGCTTGCCTTTGCCCGCCTGGTGCTGGCGGATCTGGTAGACGTACGCCAGCACCTGCGCCACGGCCAGGTAGAGGCCCGCCGGGATCTCCTGCTCAAGTTCGGTGGAGTGGTAGATCGAGCGCGCCAGCGCCGGGGACTCCAGTAGCAGGATGTTGTGCTTGGCGCCGATTTCTCGAATTTTCAGCGCCAAAAAGTCGCTGCCCTTGGCCAACAACATCGGCGCCCCGCCCTTTTCGGGGTCGTATTTGAGGGCCACGGCGTAGTGCGTCGGGTTGGTGATGATCACGTCGGCATCGGGGATGGCGCTCATCATGCGGCGCTGGGACATTTCGCGCTGCACCTGGCGAATGCGCTGTTTAACTTCGGGCCGCCCTTCTTGGTCCTTGTGTTCGTCGCGCACTTCCTGCTTGGTCATCAGCAGTTTTTTATGGCTTTCCCATAGCTGCACCGGCACGTCGACGGCGGCAATCAAGATCAACCCGCAGGCCATCCACAACGCACTCCAACCCACCACTTGCAGGCTATGGACCACCGCCAGCTCCAGGGGCTCGTGGGCGATGCGCAGCAGGTCATCGATGTCGGACTTCAACACCAGCAAGGCGACGATCAAGATGATGAAAAACTTGGCCAGCGCCTTGAGCAGTTCCACCAGCGCCTTGGCCGAGAACATGCGCTTAAGCCCCGCCAGCGGGTTCATGCGACTGAATTTGGGGGCCAGGCTGCCTGCGGCAAACAGCCAGCCACCGAGAGCGATGGGGCCGACGATGGCGGCGATCAATAAGGTGATCAGCACCGGCTGTAAAGCGATCAGGGCGATTTTGCCCGAGTGCAGCAAAAAGGCGGCCATGGAGTCAGTGTTGTACAAGGTCTCGCGGCTGATGCTGAAGTTGTAACGCATCACTTCCATCAGGTCTTCAGCCAGCGCCCCGCCAAAAATCAGCAGCCCGGCTGAACCCGCGAGCATGATCGCCAAGGTATTGAGTTCTTTAGAGCGCGCGATTTCGCCCTTTTCCCTGGAGTCTTTTTTTCGTTTCTCCGTGGGGTCTTCTGTTTTATCGGCGCCGCTCTCGCTCTCTGCCATGGCTATTTCGCCTGTGCCAGTTCACGTAAAAACTGCAAAGCCTCAGAGGCCAGCGGCTGATACTGATTGAGAATGTCGGCCATGCTGATCCACAGAATGACCATGCCCAGCACCAGGGTCAGCGGAAAACCGATGGCGAAGATGTTGAGTTGCGGCGCCGCACGGGTCATGACGCCAAACGCGATGTTGACCACCAACAAGGCAGTGATCGCCGGCAGCACCAGCAACAGCGCCGCGCCCAGGACCCAACCCAGTTTGTTGGCGATTTCCCAGTAATGATTGGTCATCAGCCCGCCGCCAACCGGCAACGTGGTGAAGCTCTCGGTGAGCACTTCAAACACCACCAAGTGACCGTTCATGGACAAAAACAGCAGGCTCACCAGCATGGTGAAAAACTGCCCGATCACCGCCACGTTGACCCCGTTGGCCGGGTCGACCATAGAGGCGAAGCCCATGCCCATCTGCACCGCAACGATTTGCCCGGCCACCACAAACGCCTGGAAAAACAGCTGCAACGAGAAGCCGAGCAAGGCACCGATAATAATTTGCTCGGCAATCAGCATCAGGCCACTGAGGTCCAGCGGGTTGACGGTGGGCAGCGGCGGCAAACTGGGCATGATCGCCAGGGTGATCGCCAAGGCCAGAAACAGCTTGATGCGCTTGGGCACCAGCGTGGTACCGATGATCGGCATGGTGGCCAGCACCGCGCCCACCCGAAACAGCGGCAGCATAAAGCTGGCGACCCAGGTACTGATCTGCGCGTCCGTCAGGGCCAGCAGCGACATTTAGCCGATCAACTGCGGAATACTGCCGTACAACTGCAGGATGTATTCCATAAAGGTTTGCACCAACCATGGCCCGGCCACGATCAGGGTGACCAGCATCACCAGCAAACGCGGCAAAAAGCTCAGGGTCTGTTCGTTGATTTGCGTCGCAGCCTGGAACATCGCCACCAGCAAACCCACCAGCAAGCTGGGGATCACCAGCACCGCGACCATCATCGTGGTCAGCCACAACGCATTGCGAAACAGGTCGACTGCGACTTCTGGGGTCATGGGCTCAGACTCCGCCGAAACTGCTGGCCAAGGTGCCAATAATCAGCGCCCAACCGTCCACCAGCACGAACAGCATGATTTTGAACGGCAACGAAATGATCAACGGCGAGAGCATCATCATGCCCATGGCCATCAGCACACTGGCCACTACCAGGTCGATGATCAGGAACGGAATGAAGATCATAAAGCCGATCTGGAATGCAGTTTTAAGCTCGGAGGTGACGAAAGCGGGGACCAGAATGGTCAGCGGCGCCGCGTCGGGCGTCGGGATGTCTGTGCGCTTGGACAACCGCATAAACAGCTCAAGGTCGCTGGTGCGGGTCTGCGCCAGCATAAAGTCCTTGATCGGGCCTTCTGCCTTGAGGATCGCGTCCTGGGCCGTGAGTTTTTCCGCCAGGTACGGCTGCAGGGCGTCGCGGTTCACCTTGTCGAACACCGGCGCCATGATGAACAGGGTCAAAAACAGCGCCATGCCGGTGAGGATCTGGTTGGACGGGGTTTGTTGCAGCCCCAGCGCCTGACGCAGAATCGAAAACACGATGATGATCCGCGTAAAGCTGGTCATCAGCATCACGAACGCCGGGATAAAACTCAGGGCGGTCATGATCAGCAAGATTTGCAGGCTGACCGAATACTCCTGCTGCCCGTTGGCGCCGGTGCCCAGGGTGATCGCCGGGATCGACAACGGGTCGGCCGCCAAGGCGACCGGCGTGAGCAAGGCCAACAACAGTGCGACAGCTAAACGCATTACGGCTTGTCCTTTTGCTGGCCGAGGATTTCCATCAGCCGTTTGGCAAATTCAGGCGTGGCCGGTTGCGTGGTGTCCGGCGCTGCAACCGGCTCTTTGAGTACGTGCAGCGGGGTGATGCGGCCCGGCGTCAGGCCGAGCAGGATCTGCTCGTTGCCCACTTGCACCAGCACCAGCCGGTCACGGGTGCCCAAGGCCCGCGAGCTGATCAGTTCGATGACCTGTCCCTGGCGTGCGCCCCCTTGCTGAACCCGACGTAGCACCCAGGCCAGGGCAAAAATCAGCCCCAGCACCAGCAGCAAACCCAGCACCAGTTGCGTCAACTGGCCGCCCAGGCTGCTGGCGGCCACGGGCGCAACGGCGCTCGCGGTGCTGGCCACCGGCTCTGCTGCCAGGGCGCTCAAGGGTAGCGCCAGTAAACCGCCGAGAAGCCGCTTCACTTAGCGCAACTTCTTGATGCGTTCGCTTGGGCTGATCACGTCGGTCAGACGGATGCCAAACTTTTCGTTGACCACCACCACTTCGCCATGGGCAATCAATGTGCCGTTGACCAGCACGTCCAGCGGCTCACCGGCCAGGCGATCGAGTTCGATGACCGAGCCCTGGTTGAGTTGCAGCAGGTTACGAATGTTGATGTCGGTGCTACCCACTTCCATGGAAATCGACACCGGAATATCCAGAATCACGTCCAGGTTGGGACCGTCCAGCGACACCGGGTCGTTGTTGCGCGGCACGCTGCCGAACTCTTCCATGGGCAAGCGGTTGGACGCCGGCTTTTGCGCGGCATCAGCGGCCAGCAGCGCGTCGATATCGGCCTGGCCAACATCGCCGGTTTCTTCCAGCGCGGCGGCCCATTCATCGGCCAGCGCCTGGTCGGCGGCGCTTGTATCGTTTTCGTTAGCCATCAGGTGTCCTCACTGAGCAATTGGGGGAGTTCGGTGTTTAACGCCGAACGATGGGTTCAAGCACTTGCAAGGCCAGATTGCCTTTGTGCGAACCCAGTTTGACCTTGAACGTGGGCACGCCATTGGCGCGCATCACCAGTTCGTCCTGCAATTCGATCGGGATCACGTCCCCCGGCGCCATGTGCAAAATGTCGCGCAGGCGCAGTTGGCGGCGGGCCACGGTGGCGCTCAGCGGTACGCTGACGTCCAGCACGTCTTCGCGCAGGGCTTTGCTCCAGCGTTCGTCCTGGTCGTCGAGGTCTGACTGAAAGCCCGCATCGAGCATTTCGCGCACCGGCTCGATCATCGAGTACGGCATGGTCACGTGCAGGTCGCCGCCACCGCCATCGAGTTCGATGTGGAAGGTCGACACCACAATCGCTTCGCTGGGGCCGACGATGTTGGCCATGGCCGGGTTCACTTCCGAGTTGATGTACTCGAAATTGACTTCCATGATCGCCTGCCAGGCTTCTTTCAAATCGACGAAAGCCTGCTCCAGCACCATGCGCACGACGCGCAATTCGGTGGGGGTGAATTCGCGGCCTTCGATTTTGGCGTGACGGCCGTCGCCACCAAAAAAGTTGTCCACCAGCTTGAACACCAGCTTGGCGTCGAGGATGAACAGCGCGGTGCCGCGCAACGGCTTGATCTTGACCAGGTTGAGGCTGGTGGGCACGTACAGCGAGTGCACGTATTCACCGAACTTCATCACTTGCACACCGCCCACCGCCACGTCTGCCGAGCGGCGCAGCATGTTGAACATGCTGATGCGGGTGTAGCGGGCGAAACGCTCGTTGATCATTTCCAGGGTCGGCATGCGGCCCCGGACAATCCGGTCCTGACTGGTCAGGTCGTAACTTTTGACGCTGCCGGGTTCGGCAGCCGCCTCGGCCTGTACCAGACCGTCATCGACGCCATGCAGCAGCGCGTCGATCTCATCCTGGGACAGCAGGTCTTGCACGGCCATGTCGTGTCCTACTGCAATACAAAGTTAGTAAAGAGGGCCTGATCAATAACCACTTTGCCGAGTTCTTTTTGCGCAACTTCCTGCACGCTGGCAGTGGCTTTCTGACGCAACATTTCCTGCCCGACTGGAGTGGCGAGGCTGTCAAAGGTCTGTCCGGAGAACAGCATGACCAAGTTGTTGCGGATCACCGGCATATGCACCTTGAGTGCATTGAGGTCATTTTGATCCCGCGCCTGCAAGGTGATGCTCACTTGCAGATAGCGCTGGCGGCCGTTGTCATTGAGGTTGACCACAAAAGCGGGTGGCAGCGGCTCGTAGATGGCCGGGCGCTTGATGTTGGCGTCCACCACAGGCGGCGCGGCGCTTTTCTCGCCGCTCATGAAAAACCAGGTGGCACCCACCGACAGGCTGATGGCCAGCAACAGCGCCACGACCACCAGAATAATCAGCTTGAGTTTGCCTTTATCGGCGGGGTCTTTCGGTGCGTCGGTCGTCGCCATGCCAATAATCCGTCACTTTTGGGTTTTCACAGGTGCATGACTAGGCAGAGCAAGTGTTATGCCAGAACGGTAGGAGCTGGCGCAGGCTGCGATCTTTTGATCTGTGAAAGATCGCAGTCATCGTTCCTCGGCAGCTCCTACGGGCGCCTCGGGGTTCAGGCGTAGTAGTCCACGGCGCTGGTGCCCAGCACGATGCTCGGGGCAACGGGTTCGGCGGCGGCTAGCGGCGCATCGTCTTCAAGGCGTCCTCCACTGGCTTGAGAACGCTGCTGGCTTTGTTGTTCCTGGCTTTGCCCCTGCCAACTGCGCGATTGGTCAGACACGTTGACGTCGACCTGGCCCATGCCCTGTTGGGCGAGCATGTCGCGCAGGCGGTGCATCTGGCTGTCCAGCGCTTCTCGCACGGCCGCATGGCCGCTGACAAAGTTGACTTGCGTGGACTGGTCCGCCGCGACGTTGACGCGAATATCCAGGCGCCCAAGCTCCGCCGGCTGCAATTGGATGTCGGCGGATTTGAGGTTGGCGCTGGACAGGTACATCACTCGGTTGACGATTTCTTCTGACCAGCCGCTCTGGTGCATGGCCAGCGGCTGGTTGACCGGCAGCGCATTCGCGGTTTTCGGCACGGCCGCCTGGGTCAGCGCAGCCAGACGGTTGGCAAAGTCATCGACGCGGGTGTCGCTGGAAGCGTTTTTAAGGTCTTTGAGGCCGTCATCGACCAGCCCCTTGAAGGCTTTTTCACCACCCTCGCCCGTGCTGGAGGCATCGGCTTTTGGCTCGAGCATCTGCGCGATCGCATTCGGCTGGCCTTGGTTAGAGGCAGCCAAGTTGTCGGGTTGAGCATTTTTCGCCGGTGACTGGCTGCTGGCGGACACATGACCGCCCTGCTCCATGGCCAGGCGCACAGCCGGCATGTCATCCAGCGGATCGGCTTGCGGATCAAAGGTGTCAACCACCGCAGGCGGTGGCGGCGCTTGCACCGCCATGCTTGCGGCGGCGGCCAGTTGCGCGGCTTGCTCATCAGGCGGTGCCGGGGCGACAGGCGCAGGCGTTTCTGCAACCGCCGGGGGCGCTTGCACAGCAGGGGGTGCGATGTCGGGAGTCGGCAGGCCGTCGTCAGGTTTGACTGGGGCGTCATCTTGATCGGTGCTTTGAGACTTGCCAGCAGGCAAGGGTTTGCCGCTATCGGCAACAGCTGACGGTGGGTTTGCAGCGCTGTTATTGCTCGCATCGCGTGTGATAGCAGGCTTGCTGCTGGTGACACCCGAGGTGGCGTCAGACGCTTTGGCATAGACCTTGGAAAACGGCTCGCCCCCTGTTTTTACGGGCTCGACGTCAGGCTGTGCAGCTTTGCCCGTTGCGGCTTTGGACGCAGCGACGGCAGGTGTCTGAAGGAACGGGTTGGCGGCGAGTGGCATTGGCAAAGTCTCCGCTGTACGGCAGGCATCGGTACAGGTGGGAGAGACAGAGCAAGGTTCGGGCCAGCTTTGCCGTCAGTTGCCCGGGAGGTAACTGGAGACGCTCACCCGCTGGCGCTCGGCACGATACAGCTGGCGGACCATTTGGTATTCGTCATTGATTTCGATGACCAGCTCTTTGATGTCCGCCAGTTGCTTCTTTTGCGCACGCTCTTCGAGCTGACCGCACAACAGCGCCAGGCGGGTGGCGCCCATGTTGCTGCTGCTGCCTTTGAAGCTGTGCGCAACCAGGGTCAGATCGCGGGCTTCCTGGGCATTGTGCAATTGGTCGATACGTTCTTCGGAGTCTGAGAGAAAGGTGTCCAGCAGGTCTGCAAACCCCTCCTCCATCACCTCGCGTAACGAACTGATGACTTGCTCATCCATATGAATTTCAGACACTTGTTCACTCCTTGATCAAGAATGCTCGGATTATGCCAGAGCCTCCCATAAAAACTCTACGGTCGCTGTACGACCCTCGTCGGACCACCGCGCGGACGGGCAGAGCTGGCGCACCAGACTTAAACCGCGCCCCGACAAACGGTCGAGATCAAGCGGTCTGGCCAGCATGCTGGCGACGTCAAAGCCCGGCCCACTGTCTTCTACGTGCAGTGTCAGGCGACCACCCTGGCGCTCGGGCACCACGCACATAGCAATACGCACGAACCCACTTTTTAACGCAATCAGGCGCTGATTGCGCAATTCGTAATATCTCGCAAAACCTTTAGCGTCCCGCTTGAGCCGAGAATCCAGCCCCAGCACGCCATGTTCCAGCGCATTGCTGTACAGCTCGGACAGTACCGCATGGATCTGCGCGCCCTGGGCACGCAGGCCGTGCACCTCCATCAGCATGTGCAGCAAATAAGGCAGAGGGTTGAACTGTTGCAGCGTCGACGCCCGGAATTCGAAACGGGCGGACCAGTCGAGCGGGCTGCATTGGCCGCTGTCGGTGTAGAGCATCGCGGGCATGCCCAGGCGCTGCGGTACCTGCGAGGTGATCTGCACCATGCTGACGTCATCACGGATCTGCCCTTGAAACTGTCGCAACGCCTGCTCGACTTCATCGATCAAGTGCTGCGGATCGCGATTGGCCTCCAGCACGCGCTGCAACCGTTGCGCACCAAACAGCTGTTCATCCGGGCCTGTGGTTTCGGTCACGCCATCGGTGAGCAAGAACAGTTGGTCGCCGGGCAGCATGGGCAGCACCCGGGTCGAATGGTCAAACGCCTTGGCCTTCAACACCCCCAGCGGCAAATGCTGCGAGCTGAGCGCGGTACGCTGCCCCGTGGCCAGGGTGTGCAAATAGCCATCGGGCATTCCCCCGCTCCACACTTCAAGGCTGCGCCTCAGCGCGCTGACACAGACCACGTGGGCGCAGCAGAACATGTCGACCGGCAGGATACGTTTGAGCTTGGCATTCATTTCACGGAGCATTTCGCCCAGGCCGTAGCCCTTGGCCGTCATGCTGTAGAACACCTCAGCCAAAGGCATTGCGCCAATCGCTGCCGGCAAACCGTGGCCGGTAAAGTCAGCCAGCAGCAGGTGGGTATCACCCGAAGGCGTGTGGGCAGCAAGCAACAAGTCGCCGTTGAACAAGGCGTATGGCGACTGCCGATACTGGATATTCGGGGCGCTCAGGCAGCCCTCGTGGGCCACCCGGTCAAACACCGCCTTGGCCACACGCTGCTCATTGAGCAAATACACATTGTGCCGGGCGATCTGGTCACGTTGCTGCAACACGGTGTCTTGCAAGCGCCGCAGGCGATCCATAACCGTGATCTTGGCGGCCAGCAGCATCGGGTTATACGGCTTGAGCAACACATCATCACCGCCCGCCTCCAGGGTGCGGGTCAATGCATCGGCGTGATTGAGTGAAGTCAGAAAGATGATCGGCACCAGCACTTCCCCGGCCAGCGCCTTGATCTGCCGCGTCGCCTCAAAGCCGTCCATCACCGGCATCAGGCCATCCATCAGCACCAGATGCGGGCGCTGATGGCAGAAGACCTCCACAGCCTCGGCACCGTTGCTGGCCAGCAACACGGTATGGCCCAGGCGCTGCACGATAGTGGCCAGCAACAGCCGGTCCGCAGCGCTGTCTTCGGCGATCAATATCGTCAGGCCGCGAGCCTGGGGCGGGTTCACTTGATGTCGAACAACTGGTCGAAATTGGATATCTCGAAGGTTTTGCGTACATCGTTGCTGCTGTTGACCACTTGAATCTCGGCTTCATCGCCACCGGCGTGATCGCGCAGCAGCAACAGCATGCCCAGGGCGGAGCTGTCGATGTAGGTGGCCTCTTTCAAGTCCACGACAATCGACTCGGGTATGAGGTCGTTTTTTTCGTAAGCAGCACGAAAGTCTTGATGCTTGGCAAAATCAAACCGCCCCTTGATGGCGATGGTCAGTTGGTTGCCGTCGGCTGAAACGTGAGAAGTCACGGCCATGGGGTAGCTCCTGGTTCAGGTATCGATTGACCTGAACTATAGACGCTCTGAAAACCTGCGCCTAAACCTGTAGTCGCTGACGAGGTACGAGGCTGCGATACGGGCCACAGGACCGCCAATCAGGGCCGCTTCGCGCCCCATCGCAGCCTCGTGCCTCGTCAGCGGCTACAGGGAATGCGGGATTAGTAGACTTCTTTGCGTGGCAGGCGCTGGGACAGTTCGTCCATCAGTTTTTGTTCGCGCTTGTCTTCAAGCTGGCGCGCTTCGTCGGCGTAGCGCTGGACCAGTTTGCGCAACCCTTCAACCCGGGCGTAGGCCTGTTGCCAGGATTCGCGGGCTTTGTTGAGGTTGTTTTCATGCCATTGCAGGCTTTGGCGTTGCTGGCCCACCGCGGTTTCAAGCTGGCCCAGAAAGTATTGATAGTTGCGCAGCCATTGGCCGGTTACGCCCTGGCTGCCGCGCTCGACCCATTGCGCCTGGTATTCGCCCCGAAAGTTTTCAAGGTCGCCCAGCTTGCTGTTGGCCAGATTGACCTGGCCCTGAAAGTGGCCCAATCGCTGGGCGGCTGCCTTTTCCGTTTTTTCGGCCATTTCGACCACCGGCGCCAGACGCGCTGCCCTTCCTCCGCTCGCCATAATCGTTTAACCACCCGCCGCCGGGGCGAACAGGCTGGCCAGGTGGCCGCCGCTTTCGCCCAGGCTGATGTTGTCGTTCAGCCCTTGGCGCAGGTACGCGACCATGGCCGGTTGCAAGGCAATGGCGGTGTCGGTTTCACGGTCGCCACCGGCTACGTAGGCGCCCACGCTGATCAAGTCCCGTGCTTGCTGGAAGCGTGACCACAGTTGTTTGAATTGCTGCGCCCGGCGCATGTGCTCGGCGCTGACCACCGACGGCATGACCCGGCTGATGGACGCTTCAATGTCGATGGCCGGGTAATGGCCCTCTTCGGCCAAACGCCGCGACAGCACGATATGCCCGTCGAGCACGCCCCGCGCCGAGTCGGCAATCGGGTCTTGCTGGTCATCGCCCTCGGACAACACGGTATAAAACGCAGTAATCGAGCCACCCCCGGCCTCGGCATTACCGGCGCGCTCCACCAGCTTGGGCAGCTTGGCGAACACAGACGGCGGGTAGCCCTTAGTTGCGGGCGGTTCGCCAATGGCCAGGGCAATTTCGCGCTGGGCCTGAGCAAAACGGGTTAGCGAGTCCATCAGCAGCAGGACGTTTTTGCCCTTGTCGCGAAAATATTCGGCAATCCGCGTGCAGTACATGGCCGCGCGCAAACGCATCAGCGGCGCATCGTCGGCAGGCGAAGCAACCACCACAGAGCGCTTGAGGCCTTCTTCACCGAGGATGTGCTCGATAAATTCCTTCACCTCACGGCCCCGCTCACCAATCAGGCCCACCACGATAATGTCGGCCTCGGTAAAGCGCGTCATCATGCCCAACAGCACACTCTTGCCCACGCCGGTACCGGCAAACAGGCCAAGACGCTGGCCACGGCCGACCGTCAATAATCCGTTGATGCTGCGAATGCCCACGTCCAGCGGCACGCTGATGGGGTCGCGCTTGAGCGGGTTGATGGTCGGGCCGTCCATCGGCACCCAGTCTTCGGCTTTCATCAAGCCTTTGCCGTCCAGGGCCCGGCCCGCGCCGTCGAGCACCCGGCCGAGCATGCTCATGCCCATCGGCAAGCGGCCGGTGTCGGCCAAGGGCACCACGCGGGCACCTGGCGCGATCCCGGCCACGCTGCCCACCGGCATCAGGAAGATTTTGCTGCCGGAAAAACCCATCACTTCGGCTTCGACTTCAACCGGGTGAAAGAGGTCGTCGTTGATCACCAGGCAGCGGCTGCCCATGGCGGCACGCAGGCCTTCGGCTTCAAGGGTCAGGCCGACCATGCGCAACAGCCGCCCTTCGACCACCGGCTGGGCCGGTAAAGACACCGCCGGGGCGTAGCCGCTCAGGCGCTTGGCGAAGCTGGTGCGCTTAAGGTGCATGGGGCTGGTCCAGGTCGACGTCGATGTCCGGCGCGGCCGGGTGCAGCGACTGCTCGTGCAGTTGGTCAAACATCTGGCTCATTGCCAGTTTGATCCGCGTTTCGATGCTGGCGTCGATGCGGCTGTGTTCGGTTTCGATGCGGCAGCCGCCCGGTTGCAGGCTGTCGTCTTCGACAATTTTCCAGCGCTCGTCATGGCGCTCGCGCAAGGCTTTGATCTGGTCAAAGTCTTGCGGGTTGATAAACAGACGGATGTTGTCGGCGCCCATCGGCAGCAGTTTCAAGCCGTCGCGCAGCACTTGCTCGATGTGGCTTGAGTCGGTTTTGAGTTCGCGCTGGATCACCAGCCGGGTCATGTGCTCGACCAGCCCGACCATGGCTTTTTCCAGCTGCTGGTCCTGCTCGGCCAACGGCGCCAGCAGGCTGCCCATTAAACGTTCGAGGCTGGCGACCTTGGCATTCAAGGCCACTTCGGCTTCCTGGCGCACCTTGAGCTGGGTACTGTGAAACCCTTCTTTTTCGCCGGTGGCAAAGCCTTCGTTCCAGGCTTCCTGGCGAATACTTTCGAGCTCTTCGAGGGTCAGCGGCTGGACTTCTTCGAGCGGCACTTCTTCGCTGTCGGCGGGCAGTTCTTCAACCGGTTCCGGCTCAGGTTCTTCGGGCTCTTCCTGCCAGGGGTCAAAACTGGGCAGCCCCCATACGTCGAACGCACCGACATCCTTGGCGCGGATTACATCCCCGGGTGACTCGCCGTTGCTCACTTAGATCATCTCTTCGCCGCCCTTCCCGCCGAGAACGATTTCTCCGGCTTCGGCCATACGGCGGGCAATGGTGAGGATTTCTTTTTGCGCGGTTTCGACGTCGCTGACGCGCACCGGGCCTTTGGCTTCCAGGTCGTCGCGCAGCAGTTCGGCCGCGCGCTTGGACATGTTCTTGAAGATCTTGTCCTGAACGTTGTCGTCCGAGCCCTTGAGCGCCAGCACCAGCACGTCCGAAGACACTTCGCGCAGCAGCGCCTGAATGCCGCGGTCGTCGACATCGGCCAGGTTGTTGAAGACGAACATCAGGTCTTCGATCTGCCCGGACAGGTCTTCGTCGATGTCGCGAATTGAGTCCATCAACTGCGCTTCCATCGAGCTGTCGAGGAAGTTCATGATGTCGGCGGCCCGCTTGATCCCGCCCAGCGAAGTACGCGCCGCGTTGGAGTTACCGGCGAACTGCTTCTCGAGGATCTGGTTGAGCTCTTTCAACGCCGCCGGTTGCACGGTGTTGAGCGAGGACACGCGCAGGATGATGTCCAGCCGCGCCTTCTGGTCGAAATGACCGAGCACTTCGCCTGCCTGATCGGGGTCGAGGTAGGCCACCACGATGGCCTGGATTTGCGGGTGTTCGAAGCGGATCACGTCGGCCACGGCGCGCGGCTCCATCCACTTCAGGCTGTCGAGGCCGCTGGTGTTGCCGCCCAGCAGAATGCGGTCGATCAGGCCATTGGCCTTGTCTTCGCCGAGGGCCGACGTCAGCATTTTGCGAATATAGCTGTCAGAGCCGACGCCGAGACTGGTCTGATCGCCGACGATTTCGACGAACTCGCTCATCACCTGCTCGACTTGCTCACGGTGCACGTTGCGCATTTGCGCCATCGCCACACCCACGCGCTGCACTTCTTTGGGCCCCATGAGCCGCAATACTTGCGCGGCATCGGCTTCGCCCAGCGACAGCAGCAAAATCGCCGCCTTGTCGACCCGGGTCAGCTTGGCATTGGCGGCAGCTCGGTTATCACTCATCGGCGTTGATCCACTCTTTGACGACCTGGGCCACGCGGCCCGGGTCTTCGGCTACCAGACTCTTGATGGCATTCAGTTGTGCGTCATAGCCTTCGCTCGGGCTTGGCAACATGATGCTTTGCGGCCCGCCCAGGCTCACACGATCGTTTGCCAGCTCACCGTCCAGACCGCCCATGCCGGCCATTTCGGCATCGCTGCCAATACCCGCCACCTGCTTGTTGCGGCCGTTGCCGGTGATGTTGTTGAGCACCGGGCGCAGCACGCCGAATACCAGCACCAGAATGAACAGCACGCCCAGCACTTGCTTGACCACATCCCAGAACCAGGGCTGCGAGTAGAACGGAATATCAGCAATCACTTCGCCGCGCTCGGAGGAGAACGGCACGTTGATCACGCTCACGCTGTCCCCGCGGCTGGCATCAAAGCCCACGGCGTCCTGCACCAGGCGGGTGAAGCGCGCCAATTGATCGGCGCTCCACGGCGTGCGGGTGACTTCGCCGTTGGCCGGATTGACGATGGCCTGATCATCGATGACCACGGCCACCGACAAACGATTGACTTTGCCCTGCTGCTGTTTGGTGTGGCTAATGGAGCGGTCGAGCTCAAAGTTGCGGGTCGACTGCGAGCGCTTGTCGGCCGGGTACGGCGCCAGCATCGGCTGGCCGGTGGCCGGGTCCATGATTTGCTGGCCGTTGGCATCCAGCAGCGGCTGGCCCGGTTGCACCATGCCTGCACCCGCCGCTCCGGCCTGGCCGGTTTGCTGCGGCGCGGTGGCCGGGGCTGGCGGCTGATTGCTCAATGCCCCCGGTACGCCTTGCGGGCCGTTGCTGGCGGTGCGTTGTTCGTTGGTGGATTGCTCGCTGCGCAAGGCCGGCTGGTCAGGGTTGAACTGCTCGGAGGTGGACTCGACCGAGCTGAAATCAACGTCTGCCGACACTTCGGCCTTGTAGCGATCATTGCCCAACACCGGTTGCAGGATGTTGTGCACGCGTTGGGTGAGCATGCCTTCCATGCGTCGGCTGTAATCAAATTGCTTGCCGGCCATGGTCAGCTCGGAGTTTTCCGCCTGATCCGAGAGCAAGTTGCCCTTTTGGTCGACCACGGTGACTTGGGACTTGATCAACTCCGGCACGCTGGTGGCCACCAGATTGATGATCGCCATCACCTGCCCCGGCTCCAGCGAGCGGCCAGGATACAGCTCAACCAGCACCGAGGCGCTGGGCTTGCGCTCATCGCGCACGAACACCGAGCTTTTCGGGATCGCCAGGTGCACGCGGGCAGCCTTGATGTTGTTGAGGCTGGAAATGGTCCGCGCCAGTTCGCCTTCCAGACCACGGCGATAGCGCGTGGCTTCCATAAACTGGCTGGTGCCCAGGCCCTGGTCTTTATCGAGGATTTCGAAGCCGATGTTGCCGTCTGAAGGGGTGACGCCTGCGGCCGCGAGCTTGAGCCGCGCGCGCGAGACGTCATCAGCCTTGACCAGCAAGGCGCCGGAATTGGGTTCAACGGTGTAGGCAATATCAGCGGCGGCCAGGGTTTCCATGACCTGCTTGGCGTCCATCCCGGCCAGGCTGCCGTACAGCGGCCGGTAATCGGGCTGTTGCGACCACAACACCACGGCAAAACCGATTGCCACGCTCGCCGCCAGACCGACCATAAGGCCGACCTGACGCAACATGGTCATCTCGGCCAGGTTGTCCAGAAAGGACAAGCCGAACAGCGGCCCTTTGCCGCCACCCAGGCCTGACTTGGCCGGAACGTTTTCCGGAAGTGCATCTGCCATGACTTAATATCGCCCTTAAACCGGCATCTGCATGATGTCTTGGTACGCCTGAACCAGCTTGTTACGCACTTGCGTGATCGCCTGGAAAGACACACTGGCCTTTTGCGAGGCAACCATCACGTCGGTCAGGTCGACACCGCTTTTACCGATTTCGAACGCGTTGGACAGCTGCGACGACGCTTGCTGCGTCTCGCTGACCTTGTTGATCGCGTTGCCGAGCATGTCGGAGAAGCTCGGTGCACCCGCTTCAGGAGCGGCCTGCACAGCCGATTTCGGTTGGGCCATGGCGTCCATTTGCATGGCCCGCATATCCAACATCAATCGATTAAATTCAATACCTTGGCTCATGGACTATGGCCTCCGCCGACCCGCATTTTTTTGACACTTTCACTGCTCGTAGTGAGGTATAGCAACAAGGGTGCCAGCTCTTTGTCGTTTTCGCACGATTAACGTTACAAAACATCGCAAGCGCCGGTCAGATTCATCCTTGTAGGAGCGAGCTTGCTCGCGAGCTTTTGCTTTTGAAGATCAAAAGATCGCGAGCAAGCTCGCTCCTACAGAGATGTAATCATCAGGTTGCGGCAAACAAGTACGCCTCAACATCCATTCCGGCATCACGCATTTGCGCCAGCTTGTAGCGCAAGGTGCGCGGGCTGATGCCCAGACGCTCGGCCGCTTCTTTGCGCCGCCCTCGCTCGGCACGCAAGGTGTCGATGATCATTTCAAACTCATGACGACGCAGGTCGTCGCCCAACGCGCCGGACGACTCGACCGGTGCCACCGCAGGCAGCGGCGCGTACGTCACCGGCCCAGCCAGGCAGAAGTCGGCCGCTTCAATCAAGCCGCTTTGTTGCAGGATCAGCGCCCGCTGGATCGCGTTGTCCAGTTCACGCACGTTGCCCGGCCACGGGTAACCCACCAGACACGCCTGGGCCTGCGCCGAGAAACGCACCGGGGCGTGTTTCATTTTGCTGATGTGCTTGGCCAGCAGCCGCTCGGCCAACGGCACTATATCGGCGGTGCGTTCGCGCAACGGGCGCCAGGCCAGCGGGAACACCGACAGCCGATAGTACAAATCTTCGCGGAAGCGCCCTGCCGCCACTTCCCCGGCCAAGTCACGGTTGGTGGTGGCAATCACGCGGATATCCAGGGCAATCGGTTTACGCCCGCCCACGCGCTCGACTTCACGCTCCTGCAACACCCGCAGCAACTTGGCTTGCAGGCCCAGCGGCATTTCCGAGATTTCGTCGAGCAGCAAGGTGCCGCCATCGGCCTGCTCGAACTTGCCCGCCTGCGCTGCAATGGCGCCGGTAAACGAGCCTTTTTCGTGGCCGAACAAGGTGGCTTCGAGCATGTTGTCCGGGATCGCCGCGCAGTTGATCGCCACGAATGGCTGATCGACCCGGCTGGAATGCTGGTGGATGTAACGCGCCAGCACTTCTTTACCGGTGCCCGACTCCCCGGAAATCAACACCGTCGAGTCACTTTTGGCCACCCGTGCCGCCAGCGCCAACAGCTGCGTGCTGGCCGGTTCAACCGCCACCGGGCCTTCGCTGTCAGCCGCGCCCAGGCTGCCCAGCGCATGGCGCGCCACCAGATCAAGCAAGGCCTTGGGTTCAAACGGCTTGACCAGGTAATCCGCAGCGCCCTGGCGCATGGCATCTACGGCGCGTTCTACCGCGCCGTGGGCGGTCATCAACAGCACCGGCAACTGCGGATGGCTGGCGCGCAGGCGGCCCAGCAGTTGGTGGCCATCCATGCCCGGCATATTGACGTCGCTGACCACCAGGCTGAATGCCTCGCCCGCCACCGCGTGCAGCGCTTCTTCGCCGGAACCGACGGCCTTGAAGTCATGACCGGCTAATAACAACGTGTCAGCCAGCGCTTCACGCAAGGCGCGGTCATCCTCGACCAGCAGCACTTTGATTTGCATCGCCATCAGTTAGCCTCCCCTGCAACGGCAATCAGCGGCAAGCTGAGCAAGGCACAGGTGCCTCGCCCCAGCCGCGAACGTAAGCCCAGATCACCCTGGTGCGCACGCACCACGGCGGTGACCACAGCAAGACCGAGCCCGGTGCCGGTGGCCTTGGTGGTGAAAAAAGGTTCGCCCAAACGCTCCAGCACTTTGGGTTCGATGCCGCTGCCGCTGTCGCTCACGCACAGGCGCAACTGGTTGTCGCGGGCATATAAGTGCACCTTGAGGCGCACCGCACCGGCTTGCAGGGCGTTTTCGATGAGGTTGAGCAACGCGCCCACCAGCGTGTCGCGGTTGCACAGCACCAACCCGCCGTGCACATCGCACTGCCAACGCATTGACACACCCTCAACGTGGGTCTGTGCCGCTGCCTGCAAGGCCTGCATCAAGGCCTTAGGGGAAACCCGATCCGCCAGCGGCAGTTCGCCACGGGCAAACACCAGCATGTCGCGCACCTGGTGTTCCAGTTCGTGCAGGCGCTCTTTCAAGCGCCCGGCAAAGCGCTGCTGGGTTTCGACCGGCAGCGTTTGTTCAGTCAAATGGCTGGCGTAGATCAACGCCGCCGACAAGGGCGTGCGGATCTGATGCGCGAGGGAGGTGACCATGCGCCCCAGCGACGACAAACGCTCATGCCGGGACAGCTGGTCTTGCAGGCGCCGGGTTTCTGTCAGGTCGTTGAGCAACACCAGTTGCCCCGGCTCCGGGTCCAGCGAGCGGGTGGCAATCGACAGGCGACGGCCGTCTTTAAGCGAGATTTCATGGCCATCGTCTTCACGCGGCGCAAAGCTGCGGGCAATCACCTGGCGCCACAACTCACCTTGCAGCGGCAGCCCCAACAGCTCGCACGCCGCCGGGTTGGCCTCGCTGACCAGGCCGCGATCGTCGATCACGATAACGCCGCCGGGCAGCAAGTCCAGCAGGTGCTGCAAGCGATTGGCCAGTCGCTGGTTTTCTGCCAGCTCAGCCACGCGCCGCTCACCGGCCAGCGCCAGCTCGCCTTTAAGCTCTGCAACCCGGGCTTCCAGCAGGCTGTAGGAGTCGGTCAACTGGGTCGACATCTGATTGAACAGCGAGAACGCCTGCTCAAGCTGCGCCGCGTTGGCGGGCATGTTGCTCAGAGACGCGGCAGCCCCTGCGAGATCAGGGACCGAGGACTGTTGGGCGGCGTGGGGCATGGGACGTTCTCGCTTGGCTGACCGTCATAAAACGGTTCGTTAACCCAAGCAAAGCAATACCCGTGCCCGAAAAATAACATTGGCGAACTGAAGGGGGTTGTGTTGATGCAGATCAAAGGATTGATGCAAAACCCTGTAGGAGCGAGCTTGTCTCGCGAGCTTTTGTTTTAAAGATCAAAAGATCGCGAGCAAGCTCGCTCCTACAGTTTTTGGGTGGGGTTAGTCGTCGCCCTGCTCTTCGCCTTCGCGGCGGCTCATGCCGTATTTGCGCATTTTTTCAACCAGGGTGGTACGGCGAATCCGCAGGCGTTCGGCCGCGCGAGCGACGATGCCGTTGGCGTCGTCCAGCGCTTGCTTGATCAAGCTTTGTTCCAGCCCGCCCAAGTAGTCCTTGAGGTCCAGGCCTTCGGGCGGCAGCATCGCGCCGGTGGTGAAGTCCGGCGTGTGGCTGTTGATGGCCACGCGTTCTTCCATGTCACTGCGCAGGCTGTCGACCAACTGCTCGTCTTCATCGTCGACATAGCGGAATTTTTTCGGCAGCTCTGCCACGCCGATCACGCCATAAGGATGCATGATCGCCATGCGCTCAACCAGGTTGGCCAGCTCGCGGACGTTGCCCGGCCAGGCGTGGCGGCACAGCGACATGATGGCGCCCGAGTTAAAGCGGATCGAACCGCGCTTTTCGTGCTCCATGCGTGAAATCAGCTCGTTGAGCAGCAGCGGAATGTCTTCCACCCGCTCACGCAGAGGCGCCATTTCAATCGGGAACACGTTGAGGCGGTAGTACAAGTCTTCGCGGAAGGCGCCGACCTCGATCATGCTTTCGAGGTTTTTATGGGTAGCCGCAATGATCCGCACATCGGCACTTTGGGTCTTGTTGCTGCCCACGCGCTCAAAGGTGCGCTCCTGCAACACCCGCAGCAGTTTCACTTGCATCGGCAGCGGCATGTCGCCGATTTCATCGAGGAACAATGTGCCGCCATTGGCTAGTTCGAAGCGCCCGGCACGGCTGGTGATGGCCCCGGTGAACGCGCCCTTTTCGTGCCCGAACAGCTCGCTTTCAAGCAGCTCTGCGGGGATCGCCCCGCAATTGACCGGCACAAACGGCGCATCGCGGCGCTTGGAATGGTAATGCAGGTTGCGCGCGACCACTTCCTTGCCGGTCCCGGACTCGCCGAGGATCAACACGCTGGCGTCGGTATCGGCCACTTGCTGCATCATCTGGCGCACGTGCTGAATCGCCCGGCTGGTGCCGACGAGGCTGCGGAACAGGTTGGGCTCACGATGACGACCGCGCTCACGGGCCTGATCGTACATTTCACGATAGACCTGGGCACGGTGCAGCGAATCGAGCAATTTGCTGTAGCTGGGCGGCATTTCGAGGCTGGACAGCACGCGGCGACGCTGGTCGTCGGGCAGCTCGGTCGAAGAAATATCACCTAAAAGCAGAATGGGCAGGAACTCATCCCAGGCTGCGAGTGTCTTAAGCAGGCTTGAGATTCCGCCAGCAGCGCTCACGGTGCCAATCAGCACGCAGAGCACCTCACGGCTGGACGACAGGCCTGTAACCGCCTGCTCCCACTCGTGACTAGGGCTGGTTAAATTCTCTTCGCCGAGAAAACTTAAAATTACCGCCAGGTCATGGCGGCGGACGCTATCGTCATCGATCAGCAGAATTTTGGTTTCACGCCACATGCAATAGCAACTTCCCTAGTCAACTCAGCGCTCCGGATAATGTGGAGCACACTAGCCGCCCCGATCCTGTTGGATGTGTGAGGCGACTGAAACAGAATACGTACTAGTTAAGTCAAAAAAACATACACAGTCAAATTTATGGCGCCGCTTAAACGGATTAACCCTATACTTCTTATGCCTTAACCGAACAAATGGTAAACCTTTGAAGCATTTTTTGCTTGGTTGATCTGCGCCATTTGCTCGACTACCAGTTGCCGCTCGTCCGTAGCGGCCTCCAGCAGCATGCGATACACCACCAACAACCCCTCCAGATTTTCGCGCAGCACCGCTTCGTCCAGCGGGCGCTCGTCGAGTACTGTCTCAACACATTCACGGCACGCCGAGTCAAGCTCGCCGATGGCATCCCAGTTGCGCGCCGCTAGGGCATCGATCAGCGCGTCGCGGGTTTCTTGAATTCGTTGCAGCTGGCTCATGACGCACTCCTCAGGCCATTAGATTGATTGCGGGGCGATCTCGTCCCAGCCGCTTTTCACCGTGATCAGCAGGCGTGCGACTTCGTCGATGATTTCAGGATCGTTTTTGATATTGGCCTGGGTCAGACGCACGGCCATGTACTCGTACAGGTCATCGAGTTGCTGCAGCGCCGCCTTGTCGTCGGTCTTGTCAGCATCCAGGCCCTGACGCAAACCGCCAATAATGTCGACGGCTTTGGTCAGCAACAGTGCCTTCTGCGGGATATCGCCACGGCTCAACGCACCTTTGGCCTGGGCCATGCGCTCCAGGCCGCCTTCCATCAGCATTTGAATCAAGCGATGAGGGCTGGCTTCGGAGATTTGAGCGTGGGAATTGACCTTCTGATACTGACGAAGGGCGCGCATCGGGTTCATGTTTCTACCTCATCACAAATGGGCTAAGTCTTACTTCTTATGTCGGCGCCGGGGCTCAAAGCTTTAGCGCTCAAGCCGCACCAGATGCCCGGAAAATCAGTTATTCGACTTCGGGTTATTCAGCGAATTGAGCGTGGTCATGATGCTGGAACTGCTGGCGTTGATCTTCGCGATCAAGCCGTCCATCGCCGTGTATTTGGCGGTGAGCGTGGTTTTCAGCGTGTCCATGCGGCTGTCCAGCGCTTTTTGCTGCTCGGTCAGATCGGTCAACTTGGTGTTCAAGTCGGCGGCACGGGTGGTCAGCAGCCCGCTGGTGCCGACATAACTGTCCGTGGCCTTGGTCATGCGCGTGATCAAACCGGTGTCGCCGGTGAATACCTTGGCAATCTCGGTCGGACCATTGGGGGTCGCCACGGCGGCGTTCCACTTGGTGTCATCCAGGGTCAGCAAACCGGTTTTCTGATCGGTACTGATGCCCATTTGCGCCAGGTTGCCCACGGTGGAACCGCCGGAGTTTTGCAACAGTTCACTACGAATGCCGTTGACCAATTGGCGCATTGACGAATCACCGGTCAACGCACCGGTTGTGGTCGTGGCCGCATCACCGGTTGCAGTGACTTTGGTCTGGGTGTTGATGCTGGTCATCAGTGCGTTATAGGCACTGACAAACGACTGCACCGATGTCTTCAAGGTGGTGGTGTTGGACGCCACGGTAATGGTCGACGGCTTGGTGTCCAACAGCTCAAGACTCACACCACTGATGGCCGAGGTGATCTTGTTGCTCTTGGACTCCATGGCAATGTTGTCGATGGTGTACTCGGCATTGACCGGCGGTTTTCCGGCATCATAGCCAGTTGCCAGCTCAGAATCGCCACTGAGGGTAATGTCCGTGCCCTTACCGGTGCTTTGCGAACTGATGACCAGACGCGAGCCGTTGGCGTCGGTGAGCACGTTGGCGCTGATGCCCTTGGATTGCAGTTGCGTGTTGATCGCGTCACGGGTCTGCTGCATCGTCGCACCCGCCGGGACCTTGACGTCGTAGCTGCTATCAGACTGCGAAATGGTCAGCGTGGTGTCTTTGCCGCTGGAGTTAACCACTGCAGAACTGCCTTCGAACACCTTGCTGGTGACCTTTGAAGCCGTGGCCAATTGCGTGACGTTAAGCGCATAGGTACCGCTTGCGGCTTTATCGCCCAGGGTGACCTTGGAAATTTTCTCGTCAGAAGACGTGCCCGCAAGCCCGTTGAAACTGGCTTCCGTGTTGAGTTTGGCGATGGCCGCACGATAGGTATCAAGCGACGCCTTGACCGTGCCCACCGCCGACAGCTGGGTGGTGGTCGTGGTTTGCAGCTTGGTAATTTGCGCCTGCTTGGGGGCTTTTTCAGCATCCACCAACGCTTTGACGATTCCTACCGTATCGAAACCCGAACCGACGCCGGTAATCGTTGAACTGGCCATCTTTTTCTCCTTGTTCGGTGGCTGTCGCTTTATTGGCTAAGAACAGCGAAGCCACAAACACCATCACATTTCATGCCACCTTCAAACGCTGGCGTTAAAAAGCAGGCTATTGGGGTCTGCCAGATTTTGCGCCAACTTGAGGGCCACTTCTGAAGGTAGCTGGCGAATCACTTCACCGCTTTGGGTGGCGATGACCTTGACCACCATGATGCCGGTGGTGTCATCAATCGAAAAATCCAGCTGACGCTGGTGAGACTGCGCGAAGTCGCGTAAATCACTGACCGCTTTTTCAACCTCGATACGCTCAGGCGGCTTGCCTGGCGGCACGATATCACTGACATCAGCCCTGGCAATGGCAGCCGGTGCTGGCGCGGGGCTGGACGGCCCAGCGGCGGTTGGGTAGGCGGAATTCAGTTTGATGCTCATGTCCATGTCATCACCTCACCACTGAAAAAACAAAAGGGCACGTAAACGCGCCCTTCCGTTATCAACCGTGCGCTGAAATTACTGAAGCAGCTTCATCACAGCGGATGGCAGTTGGTTCGCCTGAGACAGGATCGCGGTGGATGCCTGTTGCAGAGTTTGTTGCTTGGTCAGTTGAGCGGCTTCGGATGCGAAGTCAGTGTCCTGAACACGACCCAGCGCAGCGGTCGAGTTCTCGGAGATGCTTTGCAGGTTAGCCACGGTGCTGTCGAAACGGTTTTGTACGGCACCCAGTGCAGAGCGCTGAGAGTCGATTTGCTGGATGGCATCACCCAGCGCCTGAATGGTGCGCTGAGAGTCAGCAGCGGTCAGGATGCTCAGATCAGAAACGGTAGTTTCTACGGTGGTGGCTTTGTTGGTAGCAGCCGTTGAAGCAGCTGTCAGCCCCAAAGCTTCCAGACCTGAACCTGCAGCACCATCCTTGATTGAAATGTCCTTGTTTGAGAACAACTTCAACGTACCGTCGTCATTTTTGCTAGCCGTAACGCCGGTGCTGGCGCTGTTGATCGTCGACACGATGCTGTCAGTGGTGTCGCCTTTCTTGAACTTGACTTCAACGCCATTCAGCTCAATCGAAGTGTCTTTTGTCAATTTAGCCTGAGAAGTGCCTGCCGAGAGACCCAACTGAGCCAAGGAGCCGCCAGTGGTGTTTGCAAGCTTGATGTCTTTACCGTCGGTGGAAGTTACTGTAACGCGGCCATCGGTAAGAGTAGCTGTAGCCTTATCTCCTGCTTGAGCTGCAATTTTTCCAAGCACTTCACTCATCTTTTCAGTTGCTTTCCAAGCAACTGCTTTGCCATTTACTGAGATTTCACCGGCCTTCCCTATAACAGTGTCTTTATCAGGAGTTGTTGCAGGTGTATTAGCTGCAAGCCCACCCAACGCTGCCAGAGGGGTGCCTGCGGCATTGGCAAGAGTAATAGCCTTATCAGACTTTAAAGTTAGCTTTCCATCCTCAACAGATGCAGTAACGCCAGTATTCGCAGTTTCAGCATTTATTGCTCGCTGAGCCTCTGTAAGAACATTCGCCCCACCAGTAGCAGCAATCGCAGCATTAAAAGAGATCGTCACGTTGTTAACAGTCAGCTTGTCCGTATCAGCAAGCGTAGCAGCATCGCCCACAGCTGCACCACTCGTGACACTGGCTCCAGCTAAAGAAGCACCAGTTGTAGTAGCACTCAACCCCTTCAGCGCAGCACCACTGGTGCTAGCCTCACTGTAAGAACCCTTCAAGCCCGTAGCACTGATATCTGTCATACCAAACGAAATAGTCTGGTTGGCATCAGCGCCCACTTGGAAAGCCTGGTTCTGGAACGAACCGTCCAGGATGTTACGGCCACCAAAGGTAGTGGTTTGAGCAATACGGGTCAGCTCGCCGGTTTTGGCGGTGAATTCTTGTTGCAGGGACGCACGGTCTGCGTCGCTTTTGTCACCGTTGGAGGCTTGCAGGGCCAGTTCACGCAGACGTTGCAGAATGTTGGTCGACTCTTGCATCGCGCCTTCAGCGGTCTGTGCAATCGAGCTGCCGTTGTTGGCGTTGGCGATCGCTACGGTCATGCCTTTGGTCTGCGAAGTCAGACGGTTGGCCATCTGCAGGCCAGCGGCGTCGTCTTTGGCGCTGTTGATTTTCAGGCCGGAAGACAGACGGGTCATCGAGGTGCTCAGCGCATCACCGGCTTTGTTCAGGTTTTTCTGAACGGTCAGGGACGTGACGTTGGTGTTTACGGATAAAGCCATGACGAAATCCTCATTAGATAAATACTGCGGCTTCCGGCCCTGGCAACCGCCGGGTGTGGCCTAGAGAACCTTCGTAATAGTTATCGTCGTGATGGCAGGATGCTTGAGGGCTTTTTTGATTTTTTTTACAGGCGGGGGTTCATGCCTTGTGTTTCAAGGGGTTGCGCGCGTAGACAAGCAGAGTCAAAACCTGTGGGAGCGGGCTTGCTCGCGATTCAAGCACCTTGCCGGGTCAGACGTATCGAGGTGCTGGCATCGCGAGCAAGCCCGCTCCCACAGGAGATTTCTGTTTCTTCACAATGCAAAACGCCCAAGGTTTTGCGGCCTTGGGCGTTTTGTGTGTCTGGCGAGTGCTTAGTCGCGATAGATGATCGCCGAGCCCCACGACAGGCCCACGCCGAACCCGCTCAGCGCGACGCGCCTCCAGGCGGCGTCCATCACGTGTTTTTCCAGCAGCAGCGGAATGCTCGACGACACGGTGTTGCCGGTCTCGACCATGTCTTTGATGAATTTCTCTGGCTCGCTTTCTTCAAAACGACGGGCCACGGCGTCAACAATCGCTGCGCTGCCCTGGTGGATGCAGAACGCGTCGATGTCTGTGGCTTTGAGTTCGGACTCGTCCAGCAGTTCGTGCAGGTGCGCCGGGACTTTGACCAAGGCGAAGTTGAACACCTGGCGACCGTTCATAAAGAACACGCCGTCGCTGACTTTCAGGTGCGGTGCGCCCGAGCCGTCGGTGCCGAATTTGGCTTTGCCCAGCTGCCAGGTGGCGTCTTCGCCCATCCAGGTGGCGGTGGCGGCGTCGCCAAACAGCATGGTGGTGTTGCGGTCTTCAGGGTCGACGATTTTGGAGTACGGGTCGGCGGTCACCAGCAAGCCGTTTTTCAGGCCCGCGGCTTCCATAAAGCCTTTCATGGCGTAGATGCCATACACGTAGCCCGAGCAGCCCAGGGAGATGTCGAACGCGGCCACGTGGGTCGGCAGGCCCAGCTTGTCTTGCACAATGGCGGCGGTGTGCGGCAGACCTTCGGCGTCACCGTTCTGGGTGACGACGATCAACGCGTCGATGGATTCACGCGAGAGCTGCGGGTTGTTGGCGAACAGTGCGTTGACGGCTTCTACGCACAGGTCTGAGGTTTCCTGGTCAGCATCTTTACGCGGCAAGAAGGCCGAGCCAATCTTGCCCAGAATGAAGTCTTCGTCCTTGGAGAACTTCGCGCCCTGAGCGTAGTTGTCTACGCCGTTTGCAGGCACGTAACTGGCGATGCTTTTAATGCCAATCATTGTGGCTTCCCAATACTAATAGCTGGAGATCACCCGCTCAGCTAACCGAGGGGCGTTGACAATAAGAGGGCTTCGTCGCGCAAAAACAGCGGCGAAATGGGCACCTGACACCTGCAAAAAACCACACAAATCAGCTGAAAATAGCCCGGCGCCCGCCCAAACGTTTCACACGATACAGTGAAGATGCGCGTTGTGACTCATAGGTCACTCTAATTTGTGTGGTTTTATACAAAAGATTTCAGAGAAGTTGTAGTCGCTGTCGAGGCACGAGGCTGCGATGCGGGCCGCTGGACCGCCAAAACAGGGGTCGCTTCGCAACCCATCGCAGCCTCGTGCCTCGTCAGCGACTACGGGATTTAGATCACAGCTGGTTGAACAGGCTGAGCTGGGAGATTTTGACGAACGCCAGTTGCGAGGCTTCGAGCATGGATTTCTGGAAGGCCAGTTGGGTGGCCGCGCTCGCGGTGTCGGTGTTGCCGATGGCCGCGGTGGTGGAGTCGTTGGCCAGGCCCATGCTGGTGTTTTCGTCGAATTGAATGTCTACCGCGTTCAACCGCGCACCGATTGAGCCTCGGGCGGTGTCGATGCTGGCGCTGGCGTTTTTCAGGTTGCCAATCGCGGTGTTGATGGCGTCACGCTGCATGCGCGAGGCCGCCGCGTCTTTTTCACTCGGCACCACCAACGCTTTGCGCAGCTCGCTGATGGTGTCCAGCGCGCTCTGGCTTTGGTGGTTGTTGTTGCTGACGACAAACTGGTCGCCCGAAGCCGGGGTGCCGGTGAAGTCAAATTTGACGCCCATGGCTTCCAGCGAGCCATCGGCCAGGGTGCCCTTGGCAATCGACTTGCTGCTGTCGGTCACCGGCTGCGCATAGACCTCGTACTCGGTGGCGCTGGTGAACTTGATCACCGCGCCATTGCTCGGAAAGCTGTCGCCGTAAGTGCCCGCGCTGGTCACGTTGGAGCCGGTGATTTGCGCCGTCGAGCTGTTGCTCGGGGTGCGCGAGGCATTGAAGGTGTCGGGCTTGGCTTGCAGGGTGAAGGTATGGCCCTTGACCGCCGCGTCCTGGTCGGTCGGGGCAATGTCCTTGAGGTTCAGGTTGATGTCAAAGGACACCCCGCGCAGGCTGATGCTGTGCGCGCCCTCTTTGGTCGAATCGAACACGCCGTTGCCCGGGATCTCCGAGGTCACGTCTTTGCCGTCGGCATCTTTGAGGGTGTATTGGGTGCTGCTGGTGAATTCAAGGGTATACGGCTGGCCTGCGGCAAAGCTCTTGTTGAACACCGCGCTGGAGGTCACCAGACCCGATGACACCGCAACCACGCCCTTGTCCGGCACCACCGCGCCATCCGGGTCGAGCATCGGCTGCAAGGTGCTCTGGGTGCGCCCGGTGTTTACCGAGTTCTCCATAAAGCTTTTGGCCGTGTCGCTGCCCGCCAGGGTCAGGGTGTCCGAGACCTTGAGGTTGAGCTGGGTGTCATCGCCCTGATAGATGTAGGTGCCATCGTTGTTGCGGATGTACGGCTGGGTGTCGGTCTTGGAGCCCGAGAACATGTAGTTGCCCGCGGAGTCTTTGCTGTTGAGCAGGCTGAACACTTGGTCTTCGATGCTGCCCAGCTCGTTGGCCACCGCCAAACGGTCGGCGTCGTTGGTGAGGCCGCCCGCCCGCAGCGCCAGCTCACCGGCTTTTTGCAGGGAATTATTGATGCTATCGAGCACGCTTTCCTGGTTGCTCAGCGACGACTTGATGCTGTCCATATTGGCGGAATACTGGCCCAGCATGTCCTTTTGCTGCTGCAATTGCAGCAAACGTGCGGCGCCCACCGGATCATCGGCAGCGGTCTGGATGCGCACGCCGGAGTCGATCTGCTGCTGGGTTTTGATCACCGACGAGAAGTTGTTCTGGTAGGTGGTGCTGGTCGACTCAAAAAACTGGGCAGTGGAAATACGCATCGTCGAGTGCTCCCTTAAAGACTGTTGATCAGCGTGCTGAAGGTTTCTTGCGCCGCTTTGATGATTTGCGACGATGCGGTGTAGTACTGCTGGAACTTGACCAGGTTGGAGGCTTCTTCGTCCAGGTTGACCTGCGACACAGAGTTGCGGGTTTGCGTGGCGTACGCCAGGGCGGCCGTGTTGGCGGTGCCGTCGACGCTGGCCTGGCTGGCTTTGCCGCCGACCTTGGAGACCAACTGGCTGTACGAGGTGCCGAGGCTCGCCCCGCCCCCGCCGCCGGTCACGCCTACGGTCTGTTTGGTTTGCAGGCCCAACAGTTGGTTGGCGTTGCTGTTGTCCGCCTTGCCGTCCTTGTTGAAGCGAATATCAAAGCTGTCCCCTTTGGCCGGGGAGCCGCTGAGGGTGGTGTCGAAGTTGACGGTTTTTGGCGTGCCGTCCGGGTTGGTCACCGCCGCGCCTGAGGCATCGAGCACCGGCACCTTGATCGTGACTTTGTTGTCCTGGCCCGGAACGATGGTGCCTTCGCCGATCTTCTCGCCCTTTTCATTGAGGATGCGATAGCCCTGGGTGCCGCCGCTGGCTTCGTCAAAGGCAATGCGTACTGGCATCGCGCCTTCGATTTCGCTTTGCGCTTTGCCCAAGTCCGCGCCGCCATAAATATTCAGCGCCTGCGACAGGCTCAGGCCGCTCGCGGCGCCGGTGCCGCTGTTGGAACCGCCTTTAACGGCCACCAAAGGCCCTGCGAACGCCAATTTACTGGCATCGGTCATTTGCACATTGAGGCTGCTGGCGCCATTGGCGGTGGGGCTGACTTTGAAGCTGTCGCCCTTGCTCAACGCGCCGCCATTGAGGCTCATGCTGAAGCCGTCGATCACCGCCGGCGGGTCTTGATCGAGCTTGAAGGCACCCATGTTGGTGCCGTCCGAGCGCTTGACCGTGTACTCGTTGTCGCTGGTGAACGTGACCTGATAGTCGTAGGTGGTCAGTGCACCGCTGTTGGTGATTTTTACGTCGAGGTTGCCCGAGCCTGCGCTGTTGCCGGTCGCGGCCAGGCTGCGCTGGCTGATCGCCTTGTCACTGTTGATGCTGCTGAACAGGGACGAGCCAAACTCGCCGTTGGCGTCCAGCCCCTGCCCCAACTGCTGATTGAAGGCATCGGCCAACACAATGGCCGTGCGCCCCAGTTCGTTGATGGACGGAGCCAGCACGTCTTCGCGATAACGCAGCAGGCCGCCGATTTTGCCGCCGGTGAGCACCGAAGTGACGTCGGAGCTGGACTGCGGGTAGTTGATCTGGATGCTGAACTGGCTTTTGTCGGTTTTGCCCGGCACCGCCGACAAGGTGTTCGAGGTATTGCCCTGCACCAGCGCCTGACCAGTGCCGAGGGTGATGTCGTACACATTGTCGTGCTCTTGAACCGACACCCCGACCAACTCGTTGAGGGTGCGCACTGCTTCGTTGCGGGCATCCATCAGGTCGTTGGGGGTGTTGCCCGCCGTGGTGGCCTGGGCAATTTGCTTGTTCAGCGAGGCGATGGTGGCCGTGTGCTGGTTGACCATCGAGGTCAGGGTGTCCAGCTGGCTGTTGATGCCGTCGTTTTGCTGATTGAGCTGAGTCGAAATCGAGTTGAAGCGGTTGCTCAGGGTTTGCGCATTGGTCAGCAGCAGTTGGCGCGTGGAGCTGTCGCCTGGCGCCCCGGCCGCTGTTTGCAGGGAGGCGAAAAAACTGTTCAGCGCCGACGACACACCGGTGCTTTTGTCCGAGAGCAGTTTGTCGATTGAACCGATCTGGTCGAGATACGCCTGGGCGTCGCCGTTGAGCGACGTGGTGGCTTGCAACTGGGCGTCGAGGTAGGAGTTGTACACCCGGCGTACGTCGGCCAGGGTGGTCCCGGTGCCGATAAACACCCCGCTCACTTGCTGCGAGCCCGCGCTGCTCTGCACCACTTGCTGACGCGAGTAGCCCGAGGTATTGGCGTTGGCAATGTTATTGCCCACGGTGGCCAAGGCCCCTTGGCTGGCGTTAAGCCCCGACATCCCGATGTTGATCAAACTCGCCATGGTTCAAACCTTATAAATGCGTGAGAGAACCCGTCGAGACGTAGCTCTGGTAGGTTTTCATTTGCTTGGCAATCTGCGAAATCTTGCTCGCGTACTCAGGGTCGGTCGCGTAACCGGCCTTCTGCAGTTCACGAACAAACTGCTCTGGTTTATCGGCTGCGTTGAGCACTTCTTTATAACGATTGTTGCTCTGCAACAGGGTCACCAGGTCGTGGAAGCTGTCTTGGTAGGAGTTGTAGGAACGGAAGTCCGCCGTCTCCTTGACCATCTGCCCGTCGCGAAACTCACTGGTAATGGCCCGCGCCTGCGCGCCCTGCCAATTGCCGGTGGCCTTGATGCCGAACAGGTTGTAACTGCTGTTGCCGTTTTGTTGACGCATGACCGATTTGCCCCAACCGGTTTCCAGCGCCGCTTGCGCCACCAGGTACAGCGGGTCAACGCCGATTCGGTCGGCCGCCTGCTGCGCCATCGGCAACATGGTGGCAACGAACGCATCCGGCGATTCAAAGGCTTGTTTGGCCGGTGCCAACGGCGGCTGGGCCACGGCGCGACCATAAATCTGCATGCGCCCGTGCACCCCGGAGGCGCTGAGCATCGGTTGACGGCTGCCCTTGATCACCGCGTCCAGCGCCGGGCTGGTGCGGCCCGGCACGGTGCTGGTGTTGACGGTTGAGCGCGGCGGGTCAGCCGACGGCACAATCCCGGCCAACAGGCGGTCGGTCAATTTGCTCGGTAACGCCAGACGACGTTGATTGAGCATCGCCATGTCATTTTTGTGCCCGCCATCGACCGCAGGCGTGGCCACCCGCGCAGCCCACAAGGCGCGCTGGCCGTTGGAGCGCACGAACGGGCTGTTGGTCGTGGTCGTCGCAGGCGCTGCGGCCTTGGTTTCGGCGGCCACCGCGGGCGTGGCGGGTACGTCACCCGGCACCACCGATTTGTTTTTCGACATCTGGCGCATCAATACGTCGGCCAAGCCAATGCCGCCGCCCTGGCGTGACAAAGTCACCGACAGTTGCTGGTCGTACATTTCCTGGTATTGCTTGGCCGCAGGCGTGTTCAGCGGGTTGTCCTTGCCCAGCACTTCGTTGGCCGATCGCATGGACTTGAGCATTTCGTTGAGAAACAGCGACTCGAATTCCTGCGCAACCTTGCGCATATTGCCGTCGCTGTTACGGTCGCCGACCTTCAGGTTGTTCAGACGATTGAGGTCGCTGAACGCCCCCGAATCGCTGTCACTGACGACGCCACTCTTACGCATGTCCATGCCGTTGGCCTCAGATCACGATCAGGTCGGCTTGCAAGGCGCCGGCCTGTTTCAGGGCTTCGAGGATCGCCATCAGATCCCCCGGCGCCGCACCCACCTGATTCACCGCCCGGACGATTTCGTCGAGGGTAGTGCCCGGGCCGAACTTGAACATCGGCTTGGCTTCTTGCTGGGCGTTGATCCGCGAGCGCGGCACCACCGCCGTCTGGCCGTTGGACAGCGGGCCCGGCTGGCTGACGATTGGGTCTTCGGTGATGGTCACGGTCAAGCTGCCGTGGGTCACCGCCGCCGGCGATACCTTGACGTTCTGCCCGATCACGATGGTGCCGGTGCGCGAGTTGATGATGACCTTGGCCACGGCCTGGCCCGGGTCCACTTCGAGGTTTTCCAGAATCGACAGGTAGTCGACGCGCTGGCTAGGGTCCAAGGGCGCGGTGACGCGGATCGAGCCGCCATCAATCGCCTGAGCCACACCCGGCCCCAGCAGGTCGTTGATCTTGTCTACCACGCGCTTGGCAGTGGTGAAGTCGGAACGGTTGAGGTTCAGGGTCAGGCTGTTGCCCTGGTTGAAACCGCTGGGCACGGCGCGCTCAACCGATGCACCGCCCGGAATGCGCCCGGCTGACGGTACGTTGACGGTGATTTTCGAGCCGTCACGGCCTTCAGCGTCAAAGCCGCCGACCACCAGATTGCCTTGGGCAACCGCGTAGACGTTGCCGTCAATGCCCTTGAGCGGGGTCAGCAACAGCGTGCCGCCGCGCAGGCTTTTCGAGTTGCCGATGGACGACACGGTGATGTCGATCACCTGCCCTGGCTTAGCGAACGCGGGCAAATCGGCGCTGATCGACACCGCGGCGACGTTTTTCAACTGCACGTTGCCCGAACCCGGCGGCACTTTGATGCCGAACTGCGAGAGCATGTTGTTGAAGGTCTGCAGGGTAAACGGGGTTTGCGTGGTCTGGTCGCCCGTGCCGTTAAGCCCGACCACCAGGCCATACCCAATCAATTGGTTGGAACGCACGCCCGAAATGCTGGCGATGTCTTTCAACCGCTCGGCGTGTGCGCCCAGGGTTGTCGACAGCAGCAGTACGGCTGCCAGCAGGTGCTTGAGATTCGGCATGGTCGGTCCGGTCAGAAAGGAAACAGTGGGCTAAGGAAGAAGCGGTCAAACCAGCCCGGCTGGCTGGCATCGGCAAACGAGCCCGTCCCCGAGTAGGTAATGCGCGCATCGGCCACGCGGGTCGAGGACACGGTGTTGTCGGTAGAGATGTCATCCGCCCGGACCAGCCCGGCGATTCGCACCAGTTCGTCGCCGGTGTTCAAGGTCATCCACTTCTCGCCGCGCACGGCGATGATGCCGTTAGGCAGAACGTCGGCCACTGTCACGGTGATCGAACCGGTCAGGCTGTTGCCCTGCCCGGCCTTGCTGTCGCCCTTGGTGGCACGGCTGCCGCTGTAGCCTGCGTTGAGGCTCAGGTCAGCACCGCCCAACGGGTTGTTGGTGGTCATGCCGCCACCGAACAGCGAGGTCAGGCCGATGTTGGTGTTGCTGTTTTTACCGATGGCCGAGTTGGCGTTTTTGCTCGCCTGGGTGCGCTCGTTCAAGGTGATGGTGATGATGTCACCCACCCGGAATGCCTTGCGGTCGCTGTACAGGTTCTGTTCAAAACCGGCCTGGTAAATCGAGCCGTTGTTCGCCGCAGCCGGCAGCGGCGTGCGCGGCAGTACCGGGGCGTAGTACGGATCGTTAGGACGTGGCGGCGGGCTGACACAACCCGCCAGAAAAGTAACGCCACCCAGTGCCAGAACAGAAATAAAGCGTTTCATGACCTCTCCCGCTTCACGTAATTACAGATTTTGCGTCACAAACGACAACATTTGATCGGCGGTGGAGATCACTTTGGAGTTCATCTCGTAAGCGCGTTGGGTGGTGATCATGTTGACCATCTCTTCAACGGTGCTGACGTTTGAGGTTTCGAGGGTGTTCTGCATGGTGGTGCCGAAACCGTTCAGGCCCGGCGTGCCGATTTGCGGCGCGCCGCTGGAGGCGGTCTCAAGGAACAGGTTGCCGCCCTGTGCCTGCAAGCCGGCCGGGTTGATAAAGTCGGCGGTTTGCAGGTTGCCGATGATCTGCGCAGCGGCGTTGCCGGGCACGGTGACCGACACGGTGCCGTCCTGGCCGACGGTGAACGTCTCGGCATCGGCAGGCACGACAATCGCTGGCTCCAGGGTGAAACCGCTGGCGGTGACGATCTGGCCGTTGGAGTCAAGGTGGAAAGTACCGTCACGGGTGTAGGCCGTGGTCCCGTCGGGCTGCATGATCTGGAAAAACCCACGGCCATTGATGGCCATGTCCAGCGGCTGCTCGGTGGTTTGCAGGCTACCGGCGGTGAAGTTCTTTTGTGTGCCGACAATGCGCACACCGGTACCCAGTTGCAGGCCGGAAGGCAGCTCGCTGTCTTGGGTCGATTGCGCGCCGGGCTGGCGTTTGATCTGGTAGAGCAAGTCCTGGAACTCGGCACGATCACGCTTGAAGCCGGTGGTCGAGACGTTGGCCAAGTTGTTGGAAATTGTCGTCAGGTTGGTGTCTTGTGCAGCCAAACCCGTTTTTGCAACCCACAGTGCCGGAAGCATGCGTGCTCTCCTCGTGCGCCGGTTTTTCGGCGCAACGTGTCAGTAATTAGCTCATGGCCAGGACGCGAGTCATGGCCTGGTCGTCTTCTTTGGCGGTGTTCATCATTTTGATGTGCAACTCGAACTGCTTGGACAGGGCCAGCACCGAGGTCATCTCTTCGACGGCATTGACGTTGCTGGCCTCCAGAAACCCGGAGGTCACCCGCACATTGGCGTCGAATGGCGCAGGCTGGCCGTTGGCGGTGTGGATCAGGCCGTCGAGGCCTTTAGTCATGGAGCGCAGGTCAGGTTGAACCAGCTTGATGCGGTCCACTTCAGCCATCACGCGCGGGCCCTCGCCCATGGCGCGAATGCTGATGGTGCCGTCTTCGCCCACTTCAATTTGTTGCTGCGGCGGCACGGCGATCGGCCCGCCGTTGCCCATGACCGGCATGCCGTTGCCGGCTCGCAGAATGCCCAGCGAGTCGACATTCATGCTGGCGGTGCGCACATAGGCTTCGCTGCCATCGGGCGCCTGCACGGCCAGCCAGCCATCGCCTTTGACGGCGATGTCCAGGTCACGCCCGGTTTGCACCAGCGCACCCGGCGTGAAATCCGTGGCAGGTCGCTCGGTCATGGCAAAGGCCCGCGCGGGAAAGCTGTCGCCAAACACCGGCATTGAGCGCGCCTGTTCCAGATCGCGCTGAAAGCCGTTGGTTGAGATGTTCGCCAGATTGTTGGCATGTGCCTTTTGCGCCAGAGCATTCTGGCTGGCGCCGGTCATTGCCACATAAAGGTACTTGTCCACACTCATTCCTCTGCCTGACGGACGCTTGCCGCCCACCGCTGTACTGAATGGGTACTAGCAATTTGCGCACCAACTTTTTATTGACGGTGAAAAGGCCGTGCTCGTGGGGTTTGAGGGGGGTTATATGGCGTCACAGAAATGGCAAAACGGCGTGGTTATGCCGGTTGCGGCAAAGGGCGGCCTGTACGGCACAAAAAAACGGTGGGAGCGGGCTTGCTCGCGATGCAAGCGACTCGGTGTACTTGACACTGCGCATCGTTCCAATCGCGAGCAAGCCCGCTCCCACAAGGTTTTCGCGTTTTTAATCCCGACCAGGCTTGATGATGTCGTGCTCGCGCAGTTTGTTGGCGATGGTGGTGTGGGATACGCCCAAGCGCTTGCCCAGCAGGCGGCTGCTCGGGTGTTCGGAGTACAGGCGCTCCAGCACGGCTTTTTCAAAGCGCCCGACGATTTGATCCAGCCCGCCTTCCATCGAGAACTCACCCAGCGGCTGGCGCACGCCGTAGTCCGGCAAGCGGATGTGTTCGGCCTTGACCACGCCGCCATCGCACAGCGACACCGCCTGGAACAACACGTTTTCCAATTGCCGCACGTTGCCCGGCCAATGGTAGTGGCTCAAACGGTCCATGGCCGCCGGAGCGAGGCGCGGCAACGCACAGCCAATTTGCCGACTGGCCTGATCGAGAAAATGCTCGACCAACGGCTCCAGGCCATCCAGGCAATCGCGCAACGGCGGGATGTGCAACGACAAGACGTTAAGGCGGTGGTAAAGGTCCTGACGGAATTCGCCACGGGCGCACAGCTCAGACAAATCCACCTGCGTGGCGCACATCACGCGCACATCGAGGTAGACCTCTTCGTCGCTGCCGACACGGCGAAAGCAACCGTCCTGCAGAAAACGCAGCAACTTGACCTGCAAACGCGGGCTCATTTCGCCCACGCCATCCAGAAACAACGTACCGCCTGCGGTCAGTTCCAACAGCCCCAACTTGCCCTCGGCCCGCGCCCCTTCGAATGCACCCGGCCCGTAGCCGAACAGTTCGGTTTCGGCCATCGACTCGGGCAAACCGGCGCAGTTGAGCGCCATCAGCGGCGATTGCCCCCGCGGGCTGGCCAAGTGACAGGCGCGAGCCAGCAATTCTTTGCCGGTGCCGGTTTCGCCTTCTATTAATAGAGGCGCATCCAGCGGCGCCATGCGTCGGGCTTCACGGACCACCGCGGCCATGACTTTTGAGCTTTGGAAAATGCTGTCGAAGCCGCGCAACTCCTGCTTGCGCACGTTGTAGATCTGCTCACCCAGACGGTCGGCCCGGTGCAAGGTAAGCACCGCGCCAGCCATCGCTTCGCTGTCATCGTGTTCCAGTTGCAGCGGCGCGATGTCAGCGAGGAACACATGCCCCTTGATCTTGACCCGCAGGCCATTGATCCGCGATTTGTTGGCCCGCACCAGCTCCGGCAAGTCGAAGTCTTCGGCGTAGCGCGACAGGGCAATACCCGGCACTTCATCGACGCGTACGCCGAGCAACTGCGCCGCCGCACGGTTGGCCGCCACAATCGAGCCGCCCATGTCGATGGACAGCACGGGGAATTCCAGCGCACCGAGCAAGGCGTTGAGTTCCATATGCCTGCGCTCGCTAGGCATCAGCCCTACACGTTTGACGCCAAAAACCCCGGCAATGGTTTCAAACTTCGGGCGCAGTGCCTGGAACTGAAGGTTGATCAGATTTGGGCAAAACAGATAGATCGCATTGCCCTGATCGCCGCCCACCTCGCCGCGCTTGACGTTGATGCCGTAGGCCACCAACAGGTTGAGGATGTCACGCAGGATGCCAATCCGGTTTTGGCAGTGGACTTTGATACGCATGGGGCAAGGCTCGGCAATTGATCTGCTAACTGTAGGAGCGAGCTTGCTCGCGATCTTTTAAAAAGATCAAAAGATCGCGAGCAAGCTC
>NZ_JBEOPQ010000036.1:0-54260 GCF_040310285.1 Pseudomonas sp. HY2-MNA-CIBAN-0224
TTAAGCTAATGCGCGGGCTGAAAATTAACCAGATGTTTTTGCGGATATTACGTGTAGGAGCGAGCTTGTCTCGCGATCTTTTTTAAGATCAAAAGATCGCGAGGCAAGCTCGCTCCTACAGAGGGAAGGGTGTTTACAGATCGCCTTCGCGCCAGCGGCGCACGGAGCGCTGGAAGAACAGGCTGTTGGGGACTTGCACCATGCTGCTGCCACTGCCGGCTTCGGCAGGCTCAACCAGGGTGGTGTACAGCAGGTTGATGGCCACGACGCGTCCTTTGACCCCCGGCTTGTCGAGGGTGTCTAGCAACTCCACCACGTCGCCAATGCGAAACGGCCCCACGGTGAAGATCAACACCGCGCACAGCAAGTTGGACAACACGCTCCACATGGCGAAGAAGGCAATCGCCGCCACCGCCACAAAGCCTGACAGCGCGGTCCACAACACCGTGGCCGAAACGCCCAGCCGCTCGAGGACGAAGATCACCGCGCTGCCCATGATGAACCAGCGCAACCCGCCTCGCAGCGGCAACAGCAACTGCGACGGCAAAGGGTAACGCTCGCCCAGACGGGTCAGAAAACGCGCAACCACGCGTTGCAGGAAGTACCCCGCCAGCAGGATCAGCAAGATCTGCACGCCGATCCATAGGGGCGCGATCAACTCGGCCGGTACGGGTAAGTTGAGCGACTCCATCAGGACAGGGCTTCCAGTTCGGCTTGCAAGGTCTCAAGCACTTCCAGGGCTTCCATCCAGCGTTCTTCGAGCTGGCCTTCGAGCACTTTGAGCTTGGCCTGATCGGCCAGCAACTCACGCAGTTCGTCTTTGCGCGCGGCCTCGTAGACGCCGCTGTCACCGAGGCTGGTCTCGATCCGGGCGAGCTTTTCAGTGACTTTGCCCAACTCGCTTTCGAGCTTGTCGGCTTCACGCTTGTGCGGTGCCAGTTGCTGGCGCAACGCAGCCGCCGCCTGACGTTGAGCCTTTTTATCGGTCTTGTCCGGGTTGATTACGGTGTTGCTCACCGGCGCATTGCGCAGGCGGTAATCAGCCAGCCAACGGGCGTAGTCGTCGAGGTCGCCGTCGAACTCCTGGACTTTGCCATCGGCCACCAGCAAGAACTCGTCGGTGGTGCTTTTGAGCAAGTGACGATCGTGAGACACCACCAGCACCGCACCACTGAACTCTTGCAAGGCCATGGTCAGGGCCAGGCGCATTTCCAGATCAAGGTGGTTGGTCGGTTCGTCGAGCAGCAACAGGTTCGGGCGTTCCCACGCGATCAGCGCGAGGGCCAGACGGGCTTTTTCACCGCCCGAGAAGTTCAACACCGGCTCGTCGATGCGCGCCCCGCGGAAGTCGAACCCGCCGAGGAAATCACGCAACACTTGCTCACGCTCGGTTGGCGCCAGACGCTGCAAGTGCAGCAACGGGCTGGCCTTGGAGTCCAGTGAGTCGAGTTGATGCTGGGCAAAGTAACCGACCGACAGGTTTTCGCCACGGGCCAGACGCCCCGCCAGCGGAACCAGCTCACCCGCCAGGTTTTTGATCAGGGTCGACTTACCGGCACCGTTCGGGCCGAGCAAACCGATGCGGGCACCCGGCACCAGTTGCAGCTTGACCTTCTCAAGGATGGTTTTGTCGCCGTACCCCAGGCGCGCGTCCGACAAGTCGAGCAACGGGCTGGAGAGTTTGACCGCTTCACGGAACACGAAGTTGAACGGTGAGTCGACGTGGGCCGCGCTCAGTTCTTCCATGCGCTCAAGGGCCTTGATCCGGCTCTGCGCCTGACGGGCCTTGGTGGCCTGGGCCTTGAAACGGGCAATGTAGCTTTCCATGTGCGCACGTTGCGCCTGCTGCTTCTCGTAGGCCTGCTGTTGCTGGGCCAGACGCTCGGCGCGGGCACGTTCAAAGGCGCTGTAACCCCCGCGATAGAGGGTGATTTTGCGCTGTTCGACGTGTGCAATGTTATCGACCACGGCGTCGAGGAAATCCCGGTCGTGGGAGATCAACAACATAGTGCCGGGGTAGCTTTTGAGGAAGTCTTCGAGCCACAGAATGGCGTCGAGGTCCAAGTGGTTGGTCGGTTCGTCGAGCAACAACAGGTCGGACGGGCACATCAGGGCCTGGGCCAGGTTAAGGCGCATCCGCCAGCCGCCGGAGAAGTCGGCGACCGGGCGGTCCATTTGTTCGTTGGTAAACCCCAGCCCGGCGAGCATTTTGCGCGCCCTGGCATCGGCGGTGTAACCGTCGGCGCTGTCCAGTTCGGCATGCCAGCGCGCCTGCGCGGCACCGTCCTGGGCGGCCTCAGCCTGGGCAAGATTGGCTTGCACCTCGCGCAAGCGCTGGTCGCCATCGAGCACGTAGTCGATCGCAATGCGATCGAGGGTGTCGATTTCTTGCCGCATGTGGGCAATCCGCCAGTCGGCCGGTAGCAGACAATCCCCGGAATCAGGCGTCAACTCACCCAGCAGCAAGGCGAACAAAGTGGATTTACCGGCGCCATTGGCGCCGACCAAACCGGCTTTGTGGCCGGCGTGCAGGGTCAGCTCGGCGTCTTCTAGCAGACGCTGAGGGCCACGCTGTAAAGTCAGGTTCTGAAGTCGGATCATAATGGCCGCGGAGTCTACCAGCTTCCCTCTCAACTGGCGCGAATTGCACTATGCAGACCGATCTGTGGAATTACTGTTTGAAGGTCTATGCCCTGCCCGGCATTGAACACGCCTGTTTAAGCCTGCAACGTCAGGGCCTGGATGTGTGCCTGCTGCTGTGCGCAGCCTGGCTGGAACACCGGCGTATCGCCTGTGATGAGGCGCGTTTTGAGTGCTTGCGGGCCTGCGCCGAGCCTTGGCAACGCGACGTCGTGCAGCCCTTGCGCCAATTACGCACGCAATGGCGCGAAGCGGCCACGCACGATGACGAATTGTCTGCGTTACGCGGGCTGATCAAAGGCTTGGAGCTGGAGGCAGAACGGACGTTATTACGACGTCTGGAGACGGCAACCCTGGGCTGGTTACCTGCGCAATCGCAAGACGACTGCGACTGGCTGCAAAGACTGGTCAGCGGGGTTGAACACCCTGATCACGGCGCGCTGCAAACGCTGCGCGCCGCAATCAACCACGCTTAAGAAGCGCTGGTAGGGGTTGTCGCCGGCGTTGCGGGTGTCGCCGCAGCGGGTGCAGCGGCCGGTGTTGGCGCTGCGGTTGCGGTGGCTGCGGTGGTTGCAGGCGCAGTCGCAGGTTTTGCCGCAGGCTTGGCGGCTGGCTTGGCGGCAGCTGGCTTTCTCACGGCTGGCTTGGCAGCGGGTTTGGCCGCAGGTTTAACCGCTGGCTTGGCAGGTGCCTTGGCCGCTGTGGAAGCCGGTTTGGCCGCTGCAGCTTTAGCCGCTGGTTTAGCAGCAGCAGGTTTTGCTGCGGGCTTGGCCGCCGGGGTTCTGGCCGCTGGCTTGGCGGCTGCGGATGCAGGGGCTTTGGCAGCAGCAGGTTTAGCGGCGACTGGCTTGGCGGCAGGTTTTGCAGCAGCGGTACGGGTTGTCGCCGGCTTGGCGGCTGGCGCTTTAGCAGCGGCCGGTTTGGCGGCAGGGGCTTTGGCGGCGGGTTTTGCCGCAGCGGTTTTAGCCGCAGGCTTGGCCGCTGCTGGCGCTTTAGCAGCAGGTTTAGCAGGCGCCTTGGCGGCAACCGGTGCTTTGGCCGCAGGCTTTTTAGCGCTGGCACCAGGTTTGGCGGTGCGAGCCGTCAGGGCCTTGCCAACGGCCTCTTTAACCCGGCCAATGCCTTGGGCCAACTTGAGGCTTTCTTGAGCATCACGCTTGAGCTGCTGGATATAAGCGCGCGTTTCGGTTTGACGGTCTTTGAGTGAGTCCAGCAGTTGCTCAAGTTCTTTCACGGAAGACTTGGCTTTGGCTTGTGCCTTGGACTTGCCAGCGTGAGCGGCTTCTTGCAGTTTTTCACGCGCCTTGTGCAGTTTTTCCTGAGCTTTGCCACGTTGTTTTTCAAGCTTGGCGAGCAACTTCTCAGCATCAGCCAGCGCTTGGGAACAGGCGCTTTCCAAATGCTCAAGCAGGCTGCCTGAGAGTTGTTGGAGCAAGTGCAACGGCGTATTAACAGACTTCTTGTTGGCCGACATGGTTTACCTCCTGGCTGAAGTGAGTGCGGCTCATACTAGACCTCTGTAAGAACCGCCGCTAGATCATGTTGACACTAACCATAGCAGCGGGTTGCATAGCGCCGGAAAACTTGTGCCAGATCACTTTTTAGCGGCCTGTTCAGATAAATTTTTTGGCCACTTCTGCGTTTATTTAAGCCCCCGATATTTCCCCCAAACAATCGTGCTCGCACAGGCATAATCGCTGGCACTGAAGACCGGAGACTGCCCATGTCGCGTGCCCTTTTATTGACCTTGTTGTGCGTTGCCTGTTCGGCCCATGCGGCCCCGGCGCAAAGCCCGCAAGCCGCGCACGACCTGGCCTACAGCTTGGGCGCTAGCCTTGGCGAGCGTTTGCGCGAAGACGTGCCGCAGCTACAGATCCAGGCCTTGATCGACGGCTTGCGCAGCGCTTATGAAGGCAAGCCGTTAGCACTGAGTGATGAACGAATCGAGCAGATATTGACGGCGCACCAGGCGCAAATCGATGCCGAGCCTGCGCAACCGCAGAGCGAAGTGGCACTGAATGCCGAGCGTGAATTTTTATTAAAAGAAAAACAAAAAGCAGGCGTCCGCGAGTTGGGCAACGGCATTTTGGCGACTGAACTCAAGGCAGGCGCAGGGGCAAAACCTGATGCTCAGGGTTCGGTGTACGTGAACTATGTGGGGCGTTTGCCGGACGGTACGGTTTTCGATCAGAGCACGCAGCCACAGTGGTTGCGCCTGGACAGCGTGATCAATGGGTGGCGCTTGGCGCTGGCGCAGATGCCAACCGGTTCGACATGGCGGCTGGTAATACCGTCCAATCAGGCGTACGGGGCTGAAGGCGCAGGGGATTTGATCGCACCTTACACACCGCTGGTGTTTGAAATCAAATTGCTGAAGGTGCAATAAGACAACTATCTGTAGGAGCGAGCTTGCTCGCGATCTTTTGACCTTATAAAGATCGCGAGCAAGCTCGCTCCTACACAATGTTGTGGGTTTTAGGCTTGGGCAGCTTCTTTCTGTTTGTGCGCGCTGTGCAGCACTTCGATCAAGCAGTCTTCAAGCTCAAAACGCTCATCGAGCAAGGCGCCGAGTGTTTTGAATTCGCTGGCGAGTTTATCGCAATCCGGGCGATGCGCTTTGCCGTCGCAGTGGTCGTTAAAGGCCAATGCTGCTTCGGTAATAACGTTGATTCGGGGGTAGATGGTCTCTGCCAAAGCAAGCCCGCGTTCATCATTGAACGCTTTCGCTTCCTCGTTGAGCTGCTCATAAATTTCGAAGTGGCCTGCAGAAACGTAATCAACCAGCAGTTGGCAGAACTCTTTTTGAGGCCCGCGCTTGGGGTTGCGCTGCTGATCAATGACAGCCGCATACGCGCTCACAAGCTTACTGCGCTCATGCAACCAGCGGTCTACCAACTGGTGAACACCGTTGAAGCGTTCCTGAGCACTCTTACATCTTTCGAGCATGATGATCTCTCTTCCCTAGTGGGCCCATGCCACCCGACTGAGCCGGGCCTGTGTGGACCAAAACCTGTGCAGATACACCGGCAATGGGCGACATAACTCCAACAATGCGTGCGGGCCAGATTATGCCCGCCAAGCAACTGCTTCAAGGTACGCACGAGAGAAAGTTCATACAAGCGTTTAATACGAAGTGCTACTTCTGGTCGCAGGACCGGGCTTTTTACGCGGTAAGAAATAGCGCACCCACTGGAACAGACTCAGCGCCGCCAAACCTGCAAACGCCAGCATGCTCAGCTCGGGGATGCTCAGGTCAAAGAGTGTCCACTGGATATGCGCGCAGGCTTCGGTCCCGCGGTAGACCGACGTAAACAGATCGCCCAGTGACAGGTTGTTCCACAGGTGCGCCAAATCTGGCTGACAAATCATCAACTGCTGCGCCGGTAATCGCTGATAAAGCACTTGGCAGGTGGCACTGGCCAAACCCGCCAAAGCCAGCAGCATGGCCACCATTGAGTAAGCCAGTACGCCGACAGCACGCGGCGCATGGACAAAGGCGATCAGGTTGACCGCACAAAAAGCCAGTAACAGATAGCGTTGCACCAGGCAGAGCAAACAGGGGCTCAGCCCGGGCCCGTACTCCAGATACAGAGAGGCGCCCAGCACCGCAGCACTGGCAACCAACGCCAAAAGGAATATGAAACGTGAGCAGGCCAACAACATGGCTTTTCCGTAACAAAATAGACAGGCGGGTACGGTAGAGGAAAGCCAATAGCCCTTTCAAGGCCAGCCAATACGGATACTTCCGTAAGCTTGTAGGGAATCACCAACAACTGCTGAAAGGCTTTAGTGCAGATAGCGTACGAAATTTCTTGTCGCGCCTAAAAAGCGGTTCCCCCCTGTGATAACGGCCGATGACAGTTTCCACAGGGGGTGTTTACAAAACGCTCTATTGCGGTAAAGGCAGCGCCAGCAAACGTTCATCCAGCAAGTTCAGGCCTTCCTGAAACAACTGATTGCTGCGCGCCGTGTCACCCAATTGGGCAAGGAGCCGTGCAAGCTCTGCGCAGGTTTCTGGGTTGCGCTCAAGCTTGAGGCTGCTTTCGAAGTAGTCCCGCGCCTTGCCCCACAGGCTGTTCTGCAAGCACAGGCGGCCCAGGGTCAGCAGCAAGCTGGCGTCCGCCGGGTGCGCCTTGAGCCAGCCTTCTGCGGTCTGCAATTGCTTGACCGGGTCGCTGCCCCGCAGCAAGCCATACAGGCGCACCAAGTGGCTGTCGTACGTGCGCTTGAGCGCACCGCGCACCACTTCTTCGGCCTCTGACTGTGCCCCCAGGCGGCGCAATTGCTCGGCATAAGCCAGTACCAGGGCGGGCTCCTGACGCTGCGCCGAGGTCAGTTGCTGCCAGGCCAGGGTCAACGATTGCAGCCCTGCCTCGCCCCCCGTGTCGCGTTGCGCCGCCAGGCCAAGGTTTTGCCCCCAGGCGCGGCGTTCAAGCTCAGCCAGTTCCTGGGCAGGCAAGACTTTGTCTTTACGCAGCTCGGGCAGCAGGCGGATCAGCGCTGACCAGTCGCCGCGCTGCTGGTGCAGGCGCTGAAGTTGACGCAGCACCTGCACGTTATGCGGATGGCGTTCGTGCATGGCTTGCAAGGTGTTGAGGGCGCCTTCGGTGTCGGCGCGATCAACTTGCAGTTGCGCATGGTTGAGGGCAATCGCCAGTTCGGCTTGGGGCTGACGCTCAAGGGCACGCTCAAGCAGGCTGTCGCTTTCTTCGTAACGGCCCTGCTCGTTGGCCGCACGCGCGGCACCGAGGTAGAACAGCAACGGTTGGCGCTCGGCTTCTGCGGCGCGGGTCAGGTGTTTTTGCGCGCTGGCCCAGCGGCCCTCGGCCAAGTCCATCTGGCCTTGTTCGATCGCCAGTTGAATGCGACGGCTGCGGTTACGCCGTGACCACGGGTTGACCAGGCCAGTCGAGACGCTGAACAGCTCAACCAACAGCTTGATGCCCCAGATCACCAGCCACAGGATCACCAGCACAGCCAGAGACGCCCACAAGCTGGATTCGTAGCGGAAGTTTTTGTAAGCCACCAGCACGTAGCCTGCGTCCTCGGAGATTGCCAGACCGACGCACGCAGCGGCCGCAATCAACAAGAACACAATCACATACAGACGCTTCATGGGCGGGCCTCCTCGGCCGGTTTGGCAGCCGCACGACCCGGTTCGTCAGCCTCAACATGCCGACGCTCAAGGTAGGCCTGCATCGCACTCAGGGTGCCCGCCAGGTCCGGCGTCTTGACCGTGACCGGCTGCTTGCTCAGCTCAACCACTTGCTCCAGCATTTTTTTGCTTTGCGCATTGTCCTGGTTGAAGTTGCCTTTGAGCACCTCTTGCGCCTGCGCCAAGGCCTGGGTGTAGACCGAGGCCTGACCGTTAAGCGCAGCCCACTGCGCTTGCTCCAGCGCCAGGCTCAAGGCCAGACGGACTTGGGTCAGGCTTTGCCCTGCCAGCAACGGCCGCACGTTTTTGTCGGCATTGAAGTCGATACGGATGTAATGGGAGATTTCATCCCACCATTGCTCCCAACGGCTTGCCCCGTCGCCATCGGCGGTCAGGCCCAGCAGTGAATCACCCGAGTCCTTGAACTCGGGCGCCAGCGCGGTGAGTTGTGACACTTGATCACGCAAGGCTGCCAACTGCAGGAACACACCCGTGCGGTCTGGCTGTTCGACGCTGCGCAAGGCAGCGAGGCTCTTGGCCAGTTGCTCGCGGGCAGCGAACGAACCCGGATCATTCTGCTCGCGCAAAATGTCATCGGCGCCCTGCACCAGCGCCTGGGCGCTGCTGATGTCTTGCAGCGCTGACAAGCGCAGGCTGGCCAGACGCAACAAGTGCTCGGCCTCGGCTAGGCGCCAGTCTTTGCGGCTCGCCCCCAGCACGGTCTCAAGGCGTTGATTCAAGCGTTGCTGATCGCCTTGCAGTTGCACCACCAACTGACGCTGGTTATCCAGGTCGTTGGCCGAAGGCAACTGGTTGAGCCGCGTCAGCAGTTGCTGCTCGCTTTGTTTGATCGACAGCGTTTGTGCGCCCAGCGCCTGCACTTCTGCCAGCTGCTCGGCAGTGCTGGCTTCCAGATGGCGCATCTGCCACACCGCCCAACCGCCGACCGCGATGCCGGCAGCGCCGAGCAAAAGCGCGAAGGCGGCCAGACCATTGCCCCGGCGCTCAGGCTTGATGACAGGTTTTTCAACCGGCGCTTCTGGCGCGGGCTGCACGTGTTCTTTTGGCAAGACTGTTTCGCTCACGTATCCATCCTTTGCGTTAGAAAGCAGGTACGGGATGTGCCCGTAGCGCCGCCAGCAAAGCCGCAGCGCTCGCGCCACGGCAATCCACAACGTTTTTTGCCCCGGCATCGCGCGCAATCTGCGCAACGCGAGGGCTTGGAACAAACAATGTCATACCGCTCAGTTGGGGCCAGGCATCACCTGCCAACTGCTGCAAATGTTCAAATCCCTGTCCACTGCTGACCACCAGCGCGTTCAGGCGTTCCGCTTTTATGCGTTGAAGCAGTGTGTGAGCCGGGTAAGACGGCAGCGTTCGGCGATACAGTTCAAGGTAATCGACCTGCGCGCCCAGCTGGCGCAGACGCTCGGCGAGCATTTCGCGCCCGCCCTCGCCGCGCACGATCAGCACCTTGGGCTCGCTGCACGTCACCGCTTGGGTAAACGCGGGCAACGCCAGCAAGGCCTCGCTGTCATCTGCGGATAAAGGGTAGCTAACATCCAGGCCATGCTCGGCGAGAATCTGCGCAGTGGCAGCACCCACACTGAACCACGGCTGCTCAGGCGCTTGCGGCCAATACTGGCTGACCCACTGCACGCCCAGGCGCGCAGCGGGCTTGCTGACCACAATGACTGCGCAATAACGGTCCAGGTGGGCGACCATCTCGCGCTGGCTTTGAGTCAATGCCAGCGGCTCGATGGCCAGTAGCGGCAAGCGGCTGCTGAACACACCGACAGTGGCCAGCTCGTTCGCGAGTGCAGCCGACTCCTCAGCGGGTCGGGTCAGCAGCAGGCGCCAGCCTGTCACTCGTGACCCGCCTCGCCGTAGACTGCTTTAAGGATCTCACCGGCGCCTTGGGCCAGCAGGTCTTCAGCGACCTGCACACCCAACGCTGTCGCGTCACTGTGCGGAGCACGTGCTTCGGCGCTCAGCAATGTGCCACCGGCGGGCTCACCGACCAGGCCGCGCAGCCAGATCTGCTCGCCTTCCAGCACCGCATAGCAGGCGATGGGTACTTGGCAGCCGCCATTGAGGTGTTTGTTGAGCGCGCGTTCTGCGGTCACACGCACTGCCGTGTCGGCATGGTGCAGCGGCGCCAGCAACGCGTGAATTTCGTGGTCAGCGCTGCGGCATTCAATGCCCACGGCGCCCTGGCCACCGGCTGGCAGGCTGTCTTCGACACTGATCGCCGAGGTGATGCGGTCTTCAAAGCCCAAGCGGATCAGGCCCGCAGCAGCGAGGATGATGGCGTCGTATTCACCAGCGTCGAGCTTGGCCAGACGCGTGTTGACGTTGCCGCGTAGAAAGCGGATTTCGAGGTCTGGCCGACGGGTCAGCAACTGAGCCTGACGGCGCAGGCTCGACGTGCCGACCACACTGCCGGCCGGCAAGGCTTCGAGGCTGGCAAAGGTATTGGAGACAAAAGCGTCGCGCGGGTCTTCGCGCTCGCAAATGCAGAACAGACCGAGGCCTTCAGGGAAGTCCATCGGCACGTCCTTCATGGAGTGCACGGCGATGTCAGCTTCGTTTTCGAGCAGGGCGGTTTCCAGCTCTTTGACGAACAAACCCTTGCCGCCGATTTTCGACAGCGGCGAGTCCAGCAGCTTGTCGCCACGGCTGACCATCGGCACCAGCGTCACCACAAGACCTGGGTGAGCCTGCTCTAAACGGGCTTTGACGTATTCGGCCTGCCACAGAGCCAGGGCGCTTTTACGGGTAGCGATGCGGATTTCGCGAGAGGACATGGATCAATCCGTACTGAAAAGATACGGCTGATAATAACAGCTCAGCCAAAACAGCTTTGACTTGTATCAGAAAGTACGTGGCCGATTAAGCCAGGAGCAGGCCATCCGTTATAGGAGGGCGAATAAATACCGCGTGGGAGCGGGCTTGCTCGCGATGGCATCGACCCTATGATTCAGGCATACCGCGCCGCCTGAATCGCGAGCAAGCCCGCTCCCACCACAATGACCATTTGCCGTGTCAGAGCTGCTGCATCATTTTGCGCACGCCCGCCACGTGGCGGCGGCTCACAATCAGCGCATCGCCATTAAGCCCCTTGAGGAACAGCTGAAAGTGCCCCAGCGGGGTACGTTGCAGGCGTTCGATACGGTCACGCGCTACCAGCGCGTTACGGTGGATGCGCACAAAGCGTTCACCGAATTCGTCTTCAAGGGCTTTGAGCGGCTCATCGAGCAACACTTCGCCGCCCTCGTGACGCAAGGTCACGTATTTATGGTCAGCGATGAAATAAATCACTTTGTCGATAGGGATGAGTTCAATGCCTTTTCGGGTTCTGGCACTGATGTGGCTGCGCGGCCCGCTGCCCGTTTGCGCGGCAGGCCGAGTCAGGGCCGCCAGTTGCACACGGTTAGGCCGGTGCGCGTCTTTTAAGGCCGCAGTAAGGGCCTCGGCGCTGACCGGCTTGAGCACGTAGCTCACACCGCTGTCTTGCAGGGCCTGAATGGAGAACTCGTCAGGCGCAACGCAAAACACCACGGCGGGTGGCAATTCGCGCTCGCATAATTTGGCAGCGACCTGCAAACCGTCGAGGCCCGGCATCTGGATGTCGAGAAGAACGACATCGGGCTTCAGGCTTTCGATCAGGCTCAGAGCCTCTTCGCCATGAGTAGCGGCGGGCTCCAGCGGCGTATAACCCCCAACAGCATTGAGCAAACGGCTCAAGTGCTCTCGGGCCAAGGTTTCGTCATCAACGATCAGGACATTCATATAGCGCTGTATTCCTGCGTGAGTCTCGCACAAGGATAGCGTAGACAGGTGAAGTGACGGCTGTCACAGCGATCCACGCTAAGACTAGCGTGAAGGCCAAAAAGTGCCGCAAGTCGCACAGCAAAATTCACCTGTGTCTGTTGCTCGATTTAATACCGGATGCGTCCAACAAGCTACAAAGACCTGCAAAGACTGCTCCATACGACCAACTGTAGACGGTTGCCAAGACGAATGGGGCCAATCTATACAATTCGTTTCGGTATTTTGTTTATACCTCAAATCCGTTAAAACCTGCCGACCTGCGTCAACGCCTTGAATGGCAACCCTGTTATGATCCGCAGTAACTTTTTATGTACTCCCCCTCAGCCGATTACGAGCGAATCCATGAGCACCGACAAGACCAATCAGTCCTGGGGCGGCCGCTTCAGTGAACCCGTCGACGCCTTCGTTGCGCGCTTCACTGCCTCGGTCACTTTCGACCAGCGCCTTTATCGCCACGACATCATGGGCTCCGTGGCCCACGCCACCATGCTGGCCAAGGTCGGTGTGCTGACCGATGCAGAGCGCGACAGCATCATCGACGGTTTGAAAACCATCCAGAGCGAAATCGAGGCCGGCACTTTTGACTGGCGCGTCGACCTGGAAGACGTGCACATGAACATCGAAGCGCGCCTGACAGACCGCATCGGCGTGACCGGTAAAAAGCTGCACACCGGGCGCAGCCGTAATGACCAGGTCGCCACCGATATTCGCCTGTGGCTGCGTGATGAAATCGACCTCATCTTGGCTGAAATCACACGCCTGCAAAAAGGCCTGCTGGAGCAAGCCGAGCGCGAAGCCGAGACCATCATGCCGGGCTTTACGCACCTGCAAACCGCTCAGCCGGTGACCTTCGGGCATCACATGCTGGCCTGGTTCGAGATGCTCAGCCGCGACTACGAGCGCCTGGTCGACTGCCGCAAACGCACCAACCGCATGCCGCTGGGCAGCGCCGCACTGGCGGGCACCACCTACCCGATCGACCGTGAGCTGACCGCGCAACTGCTGGGCTTTGACGCCGTGGGCGGCAACTCGCTGGACAACGTCTCGGATCGCGATTTCGCCATCGAATTCTGCGCCGCCGCGAGCATTGCGATGATGCACCTGTCGCGCTTCTCCGAAGAGCTGGTGCTGTGGACCAGCGCGCAGTTCCAGTTCATTGATCTGCCTGACCGCTTCTGCACCGGCAGCTCGATCATGCCGCAAAAGAAAAACCCCGACGTGCCAGAGCTGGTACGTGGCAAAAGCGGTCGCGTGTTCGGTGCCCTGATGGGCCTGCTGACCCTGATGAAAGGCCAGCCATTGGCCTACAACAAGGACAACCAGGAAGACAAAGAGCCGCTGTTCGATGCCGCCGATACCCTGCGTGACTCGTTGCGTGCGTTTGCCGACATGATCCCGGCGATCAAGCCCAAGCACGCGATCATGCGTGAAGCGGCGCTGCGCGGTTTCTCGACAGCAACTGACCTGGCTGACTACCTGGTGCGCCGTGGCCTGCCGTTCCGTGACTGCCACGAAATCGTTGGCCATGCCGTGAAATACGGCGTGGAAACCGGCAAAGACCTGGCCGAAATGAGCCTGGAAGAACTGCGCCAGTTCAGCGATCAGATTGATGACGACGTGTTTGCCGTGTTGACCCTGGAAGGTTCGGTCAATGCCCGTAATCACATCGGCGGCACAGCGCCCGCCCAGGTGAAAGCGGCAGTGGTTCGCGGCAAGGCCTTGCTGGCCAGCCGTTAAACACAGCGCTTGTAGGAGCGAGCTTGTCTCGCGATCTTTTTAAGGTCAAAAGATCGCGAGGCAAGCTCGCTCCTACAGATTTACTTCTTGCTGCTAATCCACGCCAAAAACTGCGGCATGGCTGCGTCTTTGTCTGCCGCGATGCGTTTAACGTGCGGGTTTTGCTCAAGGTGCTCCAGCAGCGCCTTGGCGCCTGGCAGTTCGGCCAGCAGGTCCAGGCCGAAGACTTTCTTGCCCACGCCACAGGCCAGGGTGACGCTGTACAGGAAGTAAATGTCTGCCACGCTCAGGGTGTCGCCCGCAACATAGGGTGCAAATGTTGCGTGACGCGACAGCGACGCAATGCCGTGCAGCAACTCAGCCTTGGCTTTGGTCTTGATCGCCTCAGGGACTTGCGTGCCGAAGAACGCTTCGGCGTAGCACGCACGGGCGGGCAACTCGATGTACAACTCGATTTCTTTGGCGATGGCCAGCACGTGGGCGCGCTCAAAGGGATCGGTCGGCAGCAGTTTGGGGCCCGGCTGGGTCTGTTCGATGTAGTCGAGGATCACGCTGGTTTCGTTGACGTAGCCCTGCTCGACGCCCAATACCGGCACTTTGCCGCAAGGGCTGACTACCAGCGCCTCTGGGGTTTTGCCAGCAAAAAACGCGACCTCTTCAAACGGCAGGCCCTTTTCCAGCAGCGCCAGCTTGACCATGTTGTAGTAGTTACTGACAGCGAATCCATAAAGCTTGAGCATCACAAAGCCTCCAGGCCATGTTGGGGTTGGCAGCAGCTGTTATAGAGCTTCGCCGCTAAGCTGACCAGCAGCATCATTGCGCTGAATACCGCTAAACTGCCGGCCTTACCTTAAGGAGCCTGCCCATGAGCGAGCCAACTGATATCGACAACGACGAAGAAGAATTCGCCGAATCCACCCTGACCCAGGCGATTGAAAACCAGATCGAAAGCGACAACCCGCCCGCAGCCAAGGCCACTTTCAATAAGCTGACCCTGGTCGGTTACGAGCGCGAAGAGATTTTGAACTTGATGGCCCACGTACTGGCCATCGAGATCGACGCGATGCTCGACGAGGATCGCGCCTTCAACACCGAGTGGTACGAGACAGCCCTTCGCGCACTGCCTGAGCTGCCACCCGAGAAAGCCTGAGGCAGCGCTCAGGTGCGAATGGCGGGCGCCCGCTGCCAATCCAGTTCGCTGGCAGGCACCGGGCGGCCAAACCAGTAGCCCTGGCCCAGATCGCACTTGAAGTCGAGCAGGAACTGCGCCTGCTCGATGTGCTCGATGCCTTCGGCGTGCACCTGTAAGCCCATGCTTTGGGACAGGGCAATGACCGCGCGCACAATCGCCACGTCGTCATTGTCTTCCGGCAAGCCTGCGACAAAACCCTGATCAATTTTGAGTTTTTGCACAGGCAATTGCTTGAGGCGCAGCAGCGATGAAAAGCCGGTGCCAAAGTCATCAATGGCCAGGCGCAACCCCAGCGCCCGCAGACGGTGCATCTGCTCCAGCGCCCCTTGTGAATCTTCCATCACCGCGCTTTCAGTGACTTCCAGCTCCAGCAAGGCCGGGTCCAGGCCGCTGTCGGTCAACACGGTGGACACCAGCGTGTAGAGCTCCGGACGGGCAAACAGGCGGCTGGAGATATTCACCGCCACGAACGACAAATGCACACCTGCCGATTGCCACTGGCACATCTGCCAACAGGCTTGTTCCAGCACCCAGGCGTCAATTTCGGCTATCAGGCCGGTGCGTTCAGCGATAGGGATAAACTCCCCCGGAGGCACCAGCCCCCGCAGCGGGTGCTCCCAGCGCACCAAGGCTTCCACCCCGATCAGGCGGCTGGTTTTCAGGTCATGCACCGGCTGGTAATACACCCGCAACTCTTGCTGCTCGAGCGCCCGGCGCAAGTCGCTGGCCACCTCGATCCGGTTAAGGGCGTGCACGGTCAGTTCTTCGGTGTACAGCGCGTAGCCTTCGCGGCCCGCACTTTTGGCCTTGAACAGCGCCGAGTCGGCATTGCGCAGCAGTTGCTCGGCGTTCAGCGCATCGCCGGGGAACACACTGATGCCCACGCTGGCGCTCACAAACAGTTGATGGCTGGTGACCTCAAACGCTGCTTTCATGGCCTCCAGCACTTGCTGCGCCAGCACCTCGGCGCGGCTCGCATTTGAGCAATTTTCGATCAGCACGGCGAACTCGTCGCCGCCCAGCCGGGCCACCGTATAGCCTTTGCCGAACACGCGCTGTAAACGCCCGCTGACCGCCTTGAGCAACAGGTCGCCGACGTTATGCCCAAGGCTGTCGTTAATAATTTTGAAATGATCAAGGTCGATCATCAGCAGCGCGCAGCCTGTCTTGTGGCGCTGCGCAGAGGTCAAGGCCTGCTCGGTACGGTCGGTGAATAGCAAACGATTGGGCAGGTCAGTGAGCGGGTCATGGTGGACCAGCCGCGCCAGGTCCGTCTGGGATTTTTTAATAGCCGAAATGTCGGTGAACACCGCGACATAGTGGGTGAGCTGGCCTTTTTCGTCAGTGATGGCCCGCACGGTTTGCCACTGCGGGTAGATTTCACCGTTTTTGCGCCGGTTCCAGATCTCGCCGTGCCAGTCGCCGGTTTCTTGCAAGGACTTGAAAACACCCTGGTAAAACTCAAGGTCATGGTGACCGGACTTGAACATGTTGGGCCGTTTACCCAGCACTTCTTCGACCGTATATCCGGTGATTTCAACCAGCGCCCGATTCACATGCACAATTGCACCCGTACGGTCAGTGACCAGCACCCCTTCACGGGTGCAGTCAAACACCGCTGCCGCTTGGCGCAGACGCTCGCGATCCTCGCGTTGGCGCTTCAAGCTGGCGCTCCCGCCGAGATAACCCAACAGTTGGGAGCGGGCAACAAAGATCAGAACGGCGCTGACAAACACCCACACATAGCCATTGATGAGCTGCCAGTGCGCCAACTGCGCCGAGTCGTCCAAAAAACTGCTCAATAAATGATCAGTTATTTGCAGCCAGGCTACCGATAACAACCCGTAAAGCAGGGCTGCACGCAGGGCATTGCGAGAAGAAACCGACATGAGAAAGTTATAACGCCTACAAAAAAATGGGAATTATAGAGTAAGAAACATCCAGCCACTCTTATCTCAAAGGGCGACTGGTTTTAAATGGCTGCATGGTGATAATGCGTGTTGCAATTTATTTCATCTTCCCGAGGGCCAAACAGCCTATGTGGTACAACGGTTTTCTTGACTTGTCAGCCTGGCAACTGGTTGCAGTCACCCTGTTGATGACCCACGTGACCATTATCGGTGTCACGGTTTATCTTCACCGCTACTCAGCTCACCGCTCACTTGAACTCAACGGTGGCCTGAAACACTTCTTCCGCTTCTGGCTGTGGCTGACCACCGCGCAGAACACCCGCGAGTGGACGGCCATCCACCGCAAACACCACGCCAAATGTGAAACCGCCGATGACCCGCACAGCCCGGTCGTCAAAGGGTTATCGACCGTTTTGCGAAAAGGTGCAGAGCTGTATCGCGAAGAAGCACAGAATCCTGAAACGCTACGCATTTACGGCAAAAACTGCCCTGAAGACTGGATCGAGCGCAATCTTTATTCGCGTTACAAGCTGCTGGGCGTAGCCCTGATGCTGGTGATTGATTTGCTGCTGTTCGGCGCCATCGGTCTGACCATCTGGGCCGTGCAGATGATGTGGATCCCGGTGTGGGCCGCGGGCGTGGTCAACGGTTTGGGCCATGCGGTCGGTTATCGCAACTTTGAGTGCCGCGATGCTGCGACCAATCTGGTGCCGTGGGGCATCCTCATTGGTGGCGAAGAGCTGCACAACAACCATCACACCTATCCCAACTCGGCCAAGCTGTCGGTCAAGAAGTGGGAGTTCGACCTGGGGTGGGCGTGGATCAAAGTGTTCAGCTTTTTGCGTCTTGCCAAGGTTCAGCGGGTTGCGCCTATTGCCCACCGGGTCGAAGGCAAAGGCAACCTGGATATGGACACCGCGATGGCGATCCTCAACAACCGGTTCCAGATCATGGCGCAGTACCGCAAGCTGGTGATCGCACCGCTGGTGCAGCAAGAGCTGGCCAAGGTCGATCACTCGGTTCGCCACCAGTTCCGCCGGGCCAAGCGCCTGCTGTCGCGTGAAACCAGCCTGCTGGAAGAGCGCCATCACCAGCGTATCGAAACCCTGCTGGAGCACAGCCAATCGCTCAAAGTGATCTATGAAAAGCGTCTGGCGCTGCAACAGATCTGGATCAAGACCAGCACCAATGGTCACGACATGCTGGCGGCGATCAAGGAGTGGGTCCATGAGGCGGAAGCCAGCGGGATTCATTCGTTGCGTGAATTTGCCAAACAGCTGAAAACCTACTCGCTGCGCCCTGCGGCGGTTTAAGAGCGACTAACGCTGTAGTCGCTGACGAAGCATGAGGCTGCGATGGGTTGCGAAGCGACCCAAAACAGCGGTCCTGCGGCCCGCCTCGCAGCCTTCGTGCCTCGTCAGCGCCTACAGAGTTGCAAGGGTTAGACGGTGCTTTGCACCTTGCTCATCAGGCGCGACAGTTCTGCCGTGCCTACCCGCAGCAAACGCGCAGTCTTGCTGCCGGCCAGCGCATCCCGACCTTCTTCTGATTCCAGCACCGCCAACTGCCCGGCCAGGTTCATGACCAGCGCCTCACGCGAGTACACCCCGCCTCCCAGGTGATACACCGCCGCGATCAACTCGCGCAGTTCCAGCGGCAAACGCCAGCGTGTGCGCAACGCTGAGCCGTAGGCGGCCCCGAACTCGGCCAGGGACTCGTCAATCACCTGCGTGTCCAGCTCGCCCCCCGCCTGCTGCCATTCCTGCAAACAGCGCAGCACCGCCAGATCACCCAGGCGGTACAGCAAACCCGCGCAGTAGCAGCGCTGCTGATCGAGGCTGAGCATGCCTGCCAAGGTCCGACCGTACTCTGCCGCGCGCAACGACACCGCCCACTGGTGCTCGGCGTAATCGGCCAGACGCGGGTCGTTCAGTTGCGCGCTGTGCTTGAGCGTCAGCCCTTGCACCAGGTTCATGCTTTGCGCCGGGCCCAGCCGCTGCAAGGCGTGGGTCAGCGTCTGAGCGGGCCGCGCAAGGTGCTGCGCAGCGCTATTGGCCGCGGCAATCAGCACGGCGGTAATTTGCGGGTCTTTGCACACTTCATCTTCGAGCGCCGCCAGGTTGAGGCCGTCAGGGCTGAGGCTGCGCTTGACCGCTGCCCGCGCATCGATCCATAGCGGCGCGCCATCCGAGGACGCCCGGCGCTGTGTCAGAAAACGTTTAAGGGTCATGCCGGGCGCCAGTGACGGCACGTCACACAGCACCTCTTGCCCCGCGCTCAGTAACAGCCCCTGCAGACGCTTGGTCAGACCGCTCAGGTCCAGTGGTTTAGTCAGGTAGGCGGTGGGCGCCAACGGCAAGGCTTCGCGTACGCTGGCGCTGTCATTGCGGCTGCTGACTAAAATAAACGGCAAGGCCGGGCTGCGACGACGTTGGCGCACACTGCGCAACACATCCAGCCCGCTGACACCGGGCAGGTCCCGGTCTGAAATCACCAGGTCATAACTTTTTTGGCTCAGCAGCAAGAGTGCCTGCTGCCCTTCACCGCACACATCCAACTGCGCGTCACACCGAACACTCAGCACCACTTGCTTGAGTAGATCCCGGGACCACGGATCGGCCTCGGCAATCAATACGCTCGGTACAACGGATAAATCTACAACGGCCATTCAATCTGCTCCCAGCGCAATGCCTGCACCTTAGACAAAGGCAACGCGTGGATACAGAAAAATCACATGTCTGAATCGCTTAAACCAAAAAAAACCGCCGAAGCGGTTTTTTTTGTCTATCGAGTCACACCTTCACGGCGGGCTTACGCCAGCTCAGCGAAGCACTCTTCGATAATGGCCAGGCCTTTGTCCAGCAGTTCGTCTGGAGCGGTCAACGGCACCAGAACACGCAGAACGTTGCCGTACGGGCCGCACGACAGCAGGATCAGACCTTTCTCACGCGCTTTAGCGACGACTTGAGCCACGGCTGCTGCGTTTGGCTTGTGTGCGTCGCCGCCTTCGAACAGCTCGACCGCGATCATGGCGCCCAGCGCACGAACGTCGCCGATCACCGGGTACTTGGCCTGGATAGCCTTGAGGCCAGACACCAGATGCTCGCCCACTGCCTTGGAGCGGTCCAGCAGGTGCTCTTCTTCAAACACCTCCAGCACCGCCAGTGCCGCCGCACATGCGATCGGGCTACCGGCGTAGGTGCCGCCCAGGCCGCCTGGAGCGATAGCGTCCATCAGCTCGGCCTTGCCGCACACGCCCGCCAGCGGGAAGCCGCCAGCGATGGATTTAGCGAAGGTGGTCAGGTCAGCCGCAACACCCATTTGTTCCATGGCGAAGAAGGTGCCGGTACGACCCGCGCCTGTTTGTACTTCGTCAGCGATCAGCAGGATGCCGTGCTTGTCGCACAGTTCACGCAGGCGAGCCATGAACGCTTTCGGCGCCACGTAGAAACCACCTTCGCCCTGAACTGGCTCGATGATGATGGCAGCGATGTCTTTAGGCTCGGCATCGTTTTTGAAGATGCGTTCGATGCTGGCGATGGAGTCGTCAACGCTGATGCCATGCAGCTCGCACGGGTACAGAGCGCGGAAGATACCGCCTGGCATCAGGCCCATGCCGGCCGAGTAAGGCACGACTTTACCGGTCAGGCCCAGGGTCATCATGGTACGGCCGTGGTAAGCGCCGGTGAACGCGATCACGCCAGCACGGCCAGTGGCTGCGCGGGCAACCTTGATGGCGTTTTCAACGGCTTCCGAACCGGTGGTCACCAGCAGGGTCTTCTTGTCGAAGTTGCCTGGGACCTTGGCGTTGATTTTTTCGCACAGCTCTACGTACGGCTCGTAAGCCAGTACCTGGAAGCAAGTGTGGGTCAGCTTGGTCAGTTGCTCTTGCACGGCGGCAATGATTTTCGGGTGCAGGTGACCGGTGTTCAGTACCGCGATACCGCCCGCGAAGTCGATGAACTCACGACCTTCAACGTCGGTTACGGTCGCGTTTTTTGCCGACTCGGCAAAAATCGGGTGGATCTGGCCAACGCCGCGAGGGACAGCGGCTTCACGGCGTTTCATCAAAGATGCGTTGGTCTTGTTGCTCATGGTGTTCCTCATTCGCCGTTTATCTAACGGCGTGGTTCAAGGCTGACGCGCCTGGGTAGCACCGATGCCAGCATGCGATGATCGACTGGCATGGCGCGCCCGGCCACAAAAATTAACAGTTTGAAACACAGAGGGAGCATCGCTCTCGTGCCCCTTCTGCTGAACCACCCGCCGAGTTAAATACTCAGGCAGAGATATTTGATTTCCAGGTAGTCTTCGATGCCGTACTTGGAGCCTTCACGGCCCAGGCCCGACGCCTTGATGCCGCCAAAAGGCGCGACTTCGTTGGAAATGAGACCGGTGTTAACGCCGACCATGCCGTATTCCAGTGCTTCTGCAACACGGAAAACGCGGCTCATGTCACGCGCATAGAAGTACGACGCCAGACCGAACTCGGTGTCGTTGGCCATCTCGATCACTTCGGCTTCGTCTTTAAAACGGAACAGCGGTGCCAGCGGGCCGAAGGTTTCTTCTTTGGCCACGGCAGCGTTTTTCGGCACGTTGACCAGAATGGTCGGCTCGAAGAAGCTGCCTTCCAGGCTGTTGCCGCCTGCCAGCAGGGTTGCGCCTTTGCTCAGTGCATCCGCGATGTGTTCTTTGACTTTGGCCACTGCCTTGTCATCGATCAGCGGGCCGGTGGTGGTGCCTTCTTCCAGACCGTTACCGATTTTGAGCTTGGCCACAGCCGCTTTGAGTTTTTCAGCGAACGCGTCGTACACGCCATCCTGAATGTACAGGCGGTTGGCACACACGCAGGTCTGGCCGTTGTTGCGGTACTTGGAGATGATCGCGCCTTCGACGGCCTTATCCAGGTCAGCGTCGTCAAACACGATGAACGGCGCGTTGCCGCCCAGTTCCAGAGATACTTTTTTGATGTCCTTGGCGCATTCGGCCATCAGTTGACGACCGATTTCGGTCGAACCGGTGAAGGACAGCTTGCGCACGATCGGGTTGCTGGTCAGCTCGCCGCCGATGTCGCCAGCGCTGCCTGTCACAACGCTCAACACGCCTTTTGGAATGCCGGCACGGTGCGCCAGCTCAACCAGTGCCAACGCGGAGAACGGGGTTTGCGAAGCGGGCTTGATCACCATGGTGCAACCTGCGGCCAGTGCCGGGCCTGCTTTACGGGTGATCATGGCGGCCGGGAAGTTCCACGGCGTAATGGCAGCGGTCACACCGATCGGTTGTTTGATCACGATCAGGCGTTTGTCAGGCTGGTGGCCTGGAATCACGTCGCCATAGACGCGCTTGGCTTCTTCAGCGAACCACTCGATGAACGAAGCGGCGTAAGCGATTTCACCCTTGGCTTCGGCCAGTGGCTTGCCTTGCTCCAGGGTCATCAAACGGCCCAGGTCGTCCTGGTTTTCAATCAACAGCTCAAACCAGCGACGCAGTTTGCCTGCACGCTCTTTAGCGGTCAGTGCACGCCAGGCTGGCAACGCCTTGTCTGCGGCTTCAATCGCACGACGGGTTTCAGCCGCGCCCATTTTTGGCACGGAACCGATGATTTCGCCCGTGGCCGGGTTGTTAACCTTGATCGTCTGACCACCGTCCGCATCGACCCAAGCGCCATCGATATAGGCTTGTTGGCGGAACAGTTGTGCGTCTTTGAGCTGCATGTTGGCTTTCCTTAACAGCACCGCACAGAGGCGGGGCGAATTATTGATAGAAGAAAGGCGCCATAGAAGGCTGCCGTCAGGAAGTCATTCACTGCCAAAGTACTTAAAGGCCGCACAAAGAATAAGCCGTGCGATTCAGCACTCAGACAAGAGCGTTTGAAATCTCAAACGAATCCTAGGGTCAACAGGGGTAAAGGACAATAGGCTGTTCGAAAAAAAGAACAAACGGCCCGATTTCACCCTTTTCTCACCTAGTCCTCATTAATACCCCATAACGCACAAAGAAACACCCGACGAATCAGCGGCATGGACGGGCGACACGCAGATGAGTATCATGGCGCCCGCGTTGCACCAGTAGCTCAGCTGGATAGAGTACTGCCCTCCGAAGGCAGGGGTCGTGGGTTCGAATCCCGCCTGGTGCGCCATATAGCAATCTAGACCTGTCTCAGACAGTCTACGAATCCCTTCAAGAAGCCCGCCCTGTGCGGGCTTTCTTGTTTCTGCCTGTCGCAAAATCCAGGCGTAGAAAACAAGCCCTCCTGTCACTCACCAACGTATCTCAGACCTGAGAGCACACGAATAACCCTTTCCAAACGGCCAGCGCAGCCGGGTCGCCGTTTCGTTTATTGCGTTTTTCGTTTATTTCGAATATACAGTTTTTATTGGCTGCTTATCGGCAGCCATAAAAGCAGCTCAATGAACACTTTTGGAGATAGCCATGACCACCGTCGACCTCACACGCACCCTTCTCCCTGATGAGAAGGAAATTGCTGCGGCCGCGGCGTCTAGCCGTCAGTTAGCCGCCTTCCTCACCTCAAAACTTGAAACACAACGTATTGAGTTAGTTGACGAATCGCAGCAGCGCGAAGTCGTAGAATTGCCCACATTCGCCCTTCGCTTGCTGGGTGAAATTTTAAGCGAACTCGCACTGGGTAACGCCGTGAAGGTCGTGCCGATTCATGCAGAACTGACAACCCAAGAAGGCGCAGACATGCTCAACGTTTCACGTCCTCACTTGGTAAAACTGCTGGATAACGGCGTATTGCCCCACACCAAAACCGGAAGGCATCGCAGAATCAAGTTCACAGATCTGATGGCCTACAAAGAACAGCGCGACCGTACCAGCCGTGATGCCATGGATGAACTGGCCGCCCAAGCCCAAGCCCAAGCGTTAGGGATGGGGTACGAATGAGGCATGCCATGCTTGGATATCTACGCATAGTTAGTGCTTGCTAGAAAACCTGCGTAGAAGCCGCTGCAGGCTGCGATCTTTTGAGCTACGGCTCAGCCGACTCATCCCCCGAATCGGCCACTTCCAACACATCCCCTTCCTTGTCAGCCGGAGCCGGTAGCTCCAGTACGTTTGTGCGTGTCAGGTACGGTACTTTGCCGGAAGGCACCAGGGTGGCGGCGGCTTCCAGGTGGATGTCTTGATCGTCGAAGAAGATGTGCGGGTTGAAGGCTGTGAGTACTTTGGCTTTGCCGACGCCGCCGAGGAAGAAAGCTTCGTCGACGTAGACGCCCCAGGCGCGCAGGGTGTTGATGACGCGCATTTCTGAGGGGGAATTGCGCGCAGTCACGATGGCGATTCGGATGGGGGAGTCTTTGCTGCCGGTGGGCAGGCGTTCTTGCAGGCTGGCCAGTTTTTTTAACAGGCTGGCGTAGGGCCCTTCTTCCATGGGGGTGTGTTGCAGCGCATCTTCTTGCGCCTGGAAGGCGACCAAACCTTTGGTTTTGTAGACCAGTTCGCTGGCGTCGGAGAACAGGACGGCGTCGCCGTCGAAGGCGATGCGCACTTGGCCTTCGGGGATTTGCGGGGCGTTGGCCGGGGGTGCGGTGAGGATCGCTGCGGCGCATTGTCTGGAATCGATGACCTTTTGGGCATCTTCGACGTTGGTGGTCAAAAACAGGTCCACATCGAAGGCGTCGATGTAATCAGCCACTGACTCGCCGCCGGTGAAGGCCGAACGGGTGATTGCCAATTGGTCATGACGAATGGTTTTGAGCACGCGGATGCCGGTGTCCGGGCTATTGCGGGACATGACCACTACTTCGACCAGCGGCGCTTGGTCGTCGCTTTTGCGATGCCGGTTCAGGTCCAGCAGGGCTTTGACCAGGTAGTACCCCGTGCCGGGCTTCAGCAGTTCGTTTTCACGCTCTTGCATGTAGCGGCGGTAGTTGGGGATCGCGCTCTCAGGGTCGGTTTCGAGGCCTTCCTTGAACATTTGGTCAGATTCGCTCATGTCGAACAGCGCGGTAGCGGAAATTCCGACGACCAAGGTGTTGCTCAAATCAAATGCCATGGGGACTTCCTTTATGCCGCTGCGCGCTTGCTGAGGCTGCGAGGATAGTCGATTTAGTGCTGTTCATCTGTAGGCGTGAGCCTCGCGATCTTTGGGAAGATCAAAAGATCGCGAGCAAGCTCGCTCCTACAGATTGGTGGGGTGGGTTAGAGGTCGTGCAGGCACAGGTCGTCGATGACGGCTTTGCCCATGTCGCACAGGTAGTGCGAGGCCCAGGCATGGCGTTCGCCGTCGTGTTCCAAGGCAGCATCAAGGGCCAGCTTTTTGGCGCAGAACAGTAAGGCCGACACCTGTTCCAGCGCTTGGCGCAACGGGATATCCGGGTTTACACGAAACAGCTGATGGTCGTCTGCGCCGCAAGGGCCGAAGGTAACGACACCAAGGGTTTTGATCGGGGAAGAGGTGGTCATTGATCTTGCTCCTAAAGTAATTAAGAGCTGTCATTTTTGTTTCCAGGCAAAAGGTGACAGCCATACGCGGGCTGGAAAACCGGGACAATAGGAACCCGGCAGGCCTGAAGACCTCCCGCGCATAGCCGCCATAACGCATACAAACGCCAGCAATCGAAGTTAGATGGGCGTTAAGGCGATTATTGTTACCCGGGTTTCCAGGCCCGACCACTGTTTATTTCAGTGACGGTGCACAGTACCCCTGCCCTCAACGCCAAGAAGCCATCCATTGCTGCACTTCACGTAGGAGGGTGCGCTTTTCTGTGCCCGCCTCTCAAACTGCACGCTGTAAAAATCCTTCAGGCCCAAGTCTGTCTGCCTACAAATAGTGCCGATCAAGCTGATTTCGGCTGCATTTTGATGCCGATACCGTGCGCCGCTCTCCTACTGGAAGGCGTCCTATGAGCAGCAAGCAAGGTGTGACGCAAACACTAAGGCGGGTGGGTGGCGATGGCGGCCAAGGCGCTTCGTATTTTGATGACATGACCCCGGCCGAACTCAAAGAGCGTGACGCCGGGATCAAGGCCTACGAGGCCATTCAGGCCCGGCAAGAGGCCTACATGGCGCGCCGCCAAACTGAAGCGGCCGCTCAGCAAAGCCAACAGAAACCTGAGCGGCGGGGCTGTGTGTTCGCCAAGTGCAGCAAGCTGCCCGATGCCGTTATCAACTACACAGACCCGGCAGGTTTCGTGCCGGTTGATAGCCTGAGTGACTACGGCAATTTTGCGATTTTGGGTGGGGCCCAGACCGACAGTTCCGGGTTAGTGCCACTGGCCTTAATCAGTGGCGCGGTACCGGCGGGGATCGGTGGTCTGGCCTTGAGCGGCACCGCCACTGGAACGACAGCCACTGGAGGCGTTGCCGCCGTTGGTGGAACGATGATTGCCAGCACGTTGTTGGGCGTGCTCGCCTTTTTATGGCCGTCTTCACTGGCTGACAGCGCCCTGTACACCGAAGACCAACTGCGCTCACTCAAGCAAGCCCGCACCCGTATGCGCTTGCAGGTTGAGCAACAGGCAGATGGATCGCTCAAGGGCTAGGGCTTTTACACCGGCTCAACACCCGAATGGGAAATGATCGACGTCATCCAGTTCACCCCGCGTGGTTCGCAGCAGGTGGCGGACTTTGGTGGCGGCGTAGAGTTGATCTGGACGCCCGCGATAAATCCTCAGGACACGCTCGGGATTCCACCGCTGAAAGGCGCGCCGCACACTCCGCAGATATGGATCTACCCGCCGACAAAAGCCGCTGACGCGCTGATCGTTAATCCGATTTATCCACCGGACTACAAAGACTTCATTTTGGTGTTCCCGGCTGACTCGGGTGTGGCGCCACTTTATGTTGTGTTGAATGTGCCGGGGCATGGGTATCACCCAGCGCCCAATGCTTTGCCCGCTTATCCAGATGCCAAAGTTGCGAAGCGTAAGACATCAGTTAGAGGCGGAGGAGCAAAACGCAAACGCTGGACGATTGATTCAGGAAAAATCCTTGAGTGGGATCTGCAGCATGGCGCTGTAGAAATGTACGACAAACGAGGTCGACACCTTGGCGAGTTTGATCCGAAGACTGGAGAGCAAACTAAAAGTGCTGATACCAACAGGAGAATTGAGCCATGAAATATGTAATCGAAGCCTTCGATAAAACGACTGAATTACTGGTTTTTGAATTTGTTATCCCTGCGATACATGACGAACAGGTGAAAGCCATTATGGAGTGGACAACTGAACAGCAAGGTTGGGAAGGCTACGACCTCAGAGCAGACCAATTAGTAGCGCTAGGAAAGCTCGTGAACGAAAACTTCGATACATCGGCTTATGATTTTCAGCTCACTGTGAATGTATAACTTCCAATTGGTTTGCCTCGCGATCTTTTTAAAGATCAAAAGATCGCGAGCAAGCTCGCTCCTACAGATTGGTGGGGTGGGTTAGAGGTCGTGCAGGCACAGGTCGTCGATGACGGCTTTGCCCATGTCGCACAGGTAGTGCGAAGCCCAGGCATGGCGTTCGCCGTCGTGTTCCAAGGCAGCATCAAGGGCCAGCTTTTTGGCGCAGAACAGTAAGGCCGACACCTGTTCCAGCGCTTGGCGCAACGGGATATCCGGGTTTACACGAAACAACTGATGGTCGTCTGCGCCGCAAGGGCCGAAGGTCACGACGCCAAGGGTTTTGATCGGGGAAGAGGTGGTCATTTTTGAAGCTCCTATGGGATTCAGAGCTACCACCATTGGTTCTCAGGCTAAAGGTGGCAGCCGTACGCGGGCTGAGAATCGGGAGCATAGGAACCCCGGCAGGCACAAAGGCCTCCCGCGCACAGCCGCCATAACACAGCAAACTGGCACACAAAAAACGCCATCTATCATTGGGATGGGCGGCGTTAAGGTCGCTATTCTTCCTCGGATTCTCAAGCCCGACCACTGTTTATTTCAGTGACGGCACACAGTACGCCTGCCTTTAAAACCAAGAAGCCATCCATTGCCGCACTTCACGTAGGAGCGGGCGCTTTTCTGTGCCCGCCTCTCAAACTGCGCGCTGTAAAAATCCTTCAGGCCTAAGTCTGCCTGCCTACAGACAATGCCGATCAAGCTGATTTCTGCCGAATTTTGATGCCGATACCGTGCGCCGCTCCATTTTTGAGTGGGATTTCCAGCATGGAGCGGTTGAAAAATACAATAAGCGCGGAAAACATTTAGGCGAGTTCAATCATTTAACGGGAACTCAGAATAAGCCAGCCGACCCAACCAGGACCATTGAGCCATGAAGCACGTACTTATGGGTGTGGCAAGAAATGAAGACTTTGCATCCTTTGATAGAGAGCTGGAATTATCGCTGCCTGAACTCACGTTGATAATGGGCTGGAGTGAAGATGATGATTGTCTCTATGACTATCTTCTGACTGAGAAACAAATCTCAGAGCTTCAGAAATACTGCTCTTTTGAGCTTCCGAGCAATCTTGATCTGTACCTGACGTGCAACAGTTAAAACACTGTGTAGGAGCGAGCTTGCTCGCGATCTTTTGAAGGTCAAAAGATCGCAGCCTTCGGCAGCTCCTACGCGGTGAGGGGTTAGGTGAATAGTTTGCTCAGGCAGGTGAGTTTTTTCTTGTAAGAACGCCGGGCTTCGAGGGCTTGGTCGAGGGTGACGCTGACGAAGCGGGCCTTTTGGTTGGGTTGCATTTGGCCGATCAAGTCGAGGTCGGCGCTGATGACGGTGCCGATCATGGCGTAGCCGCCACCCGAGACGGCGTCGCGGTGCAAAACGATGGGTTCGAGCCCGGCAGGGACCTGGATCGAGCCAATCGGGTAGCAGCTGTCGACGATGTTGGACGGGTCGGAACCGGCGCCAAACGGTTGCTCGCGCGGCTGGAAGCTCAAGGCGCTGCCGCCCTTGAAGCGGTAGCCAATGCGATCGGCCTCGGAGCCGACGGTCCAGGGTTCGGCGAAGAAGCTTTGCGCGGCGGCTTCGCTGAGGCGCTCGTAGTACAGGCCCGGGACGACCCGCAGGGTGATTTCGCCACCGATGGCCTGGCGCAAGGCCATGGGCAAGCTGGCACCCGCGCGGCCTTTGCCGCTGGCAATGCCCACGGGCAGTTCGTCGCCCGCCACCAACCGCCGACCGTTGAAGCCGCCCAACCCGCCAAGGGCATAGGTGGAGCGGCTGCCGAGCACGATGGGTACGTCGATGCCACCCGCCACCGCCAGGTACATGCGGGCGCCCGCTTTCGGAAAGTCAAAGCGCAGCACTTGCCCGGCCTTCACCGAGAACGCGGTGTCGGGGTGCATTTCTACACCGTCGAGGCGGGGGGTCATGTGGGCGCCGCTGACCGCGACCAGCGCGTCTTGCTGGAACTCGAGTTCCGGCCCCAGCAGCGTGCATTCCAGCGCAGCAGCACCGGCCGGGTTGCCCACTAATTGGTTGGCGGCGCTCAAGGCGTATTGGTCGAGCGCGCCGGATGGCGGGATGCCCAAGTGGTAGTAGCCTTCGCGGCCCAAGTCTTGAACCGAGGTGGCGAGTCCGGGTTTGAGTACTTTGATCATGCCAGCACCTGCGACAAAGACTGTGGATAGCCAACCGGGTCGGCCAGAAACGCGTCCAGCGAGAAATCCACCGGCCGGATCCGCAAATCGAAACGCCCGGCGTCGACCTCGGCCACGGCGTGGTCGTAGTCTTCGCGGCTCATCGGTTTGAATTGCACGATGTCACCAGGGCGGAAGAACACCATGTGCTCCTTGAGGTAGGCAAGGTTCTGCTGCGGGTCGTAAATAGGCGCCGGGGTAACGCCAAACATTTGGTAGCCGCCCGCGCCGCGTACCGAGTAAATGCAGCCAAAACAACCGCCGTGACCGAGGGTCAATTTGGGCGTGTCGGTGCGCGGCCGCAGGTATTTGGGCACCTGCAATTGCCGCTCGCGCTCCACCATCTGGAACATGAACGGCAACCCGGCAACAAAGCCGACCATCGAGACAAACCATGGCGCGCCACTGTGGGCTTCGATGAAGGCCTCGACATCGGCCAGGCCATTGATGCGGGCGGCGTATTCCAGGTCCGTGGCGCTCGGGTCTTGGTGGCGATCGCGAAAACGCATCAGGGTTTCGTGGGTCCACGGGTCGTTGTAGAGCACCGGAATTTCGATGATGCGGGTGTGCAACGAGCGCTCGGCGACGGCCCCCGCTTCGGCGCTTTTTACGGCGTCGAGCAGCGTTTGAGGGGCGATGCGGTCCGGGTCAAAACGGATCTGGAATGAGGCGTTGGCCAGGCACACATCAAGCACGCCATCGAGGGCCATGTGCTCCACGGCGCGGGTAACGGCCATGCCTTTGAAGAAGGCTTCGAGGGACATGCTGTCGCTGACTTCGGCAAACAAATGCTCGTCCGCGCCGAAGCTGTAGCGGATTGGGGTATTCATGCGTCACCTCCACCAGAGTGCTCGACCAACCAGGTTTCCAAGGTGCCGGTGTTGAAGTCCGCGCTGTGCAACCACGGCTGTTTCAACAACTGGCCATGCAGCGACAAGGTGCTGGCCATGCCGGTCAATTGAGTCTGCTCTACCGCGTTTGATGCCCGGGCCAAGGCTTGCGAACGGTCAGCGCCGTGCACAATCAGTTTGGCCAGCAACGAGTCGTAGTATGGCGGCACGCGGTAGCCTTGATACAGGTGCGTGTCGACACGAACGCCCTCGCCCTGCGGCCAGACCAACGCCTCGACCACGCCGGGGCTGGGGAAGAAATTGCGCGCCGGGTCTTCGGCATTCAGGCGCATTTGCACGGCGGCGCCATTGAGGCGGATGTCGCTTTGCTGCAAGCCCAACGGCTCGCCAGCGGCAATGCGCAACATGGCCTGGACCAGGTCGATGCCGGTGATCAATTCACTGACCGGGTGTTCGACCTGAATCCGCGTGTTCATCTCGATAAAGAAGAACTCGCCTGTCTCATCGTCGTACAGGTATTCCAGCGTGCCAGCGCCCTTGTAGCCCAGCGACTCGGCCAAGCGTACGGCGCTGTCGCAGAGGGTTTCGCGCTGTTGCTGAGTGAGGACCGGTGATGGCGCTTCTTCGAAGACTTTTTGCCGACGGCGCTGCAACGAGCACTCGCGCTCAAACAGATGCACGGCGCGCTGACCGTCGCCCAGCACCTGGACTTCGATGTGCCGCGCCTTGCCGATAAAGCGCTCCAAATACACCGCGCCGTTGCCGAACGCGGTCTGCGCTTCACGCTGGGCGCGCGGGAATTCTTCGCTCAGTTGCTGGGCGCTTTGTGCCAGGCGAATCCCGCGCCCGCCACCACCGGCCGATGCTTTGATCAGCAAGGGATAGCCCACGGACTCAGCGGCCTTGAGCGCGGACTCAACGTCGAACAGCTCATCCGCAGAGCCCGGCACCACGGGCACGCCAGCGGCCTGCGCGGTGCGGCGGGCCTCGGCTTTGTCACCCATGCGGCGGATGGTATCGGGGCTCGGGCCGACAAAAATCGCCCCGGCGGCGAGCACGGCTTCGGCGAAGTCGGCGTTCTCGGACAAGAAGCCATAACCCGGATGCACCGCGTTGGCGCCGGTGGCTTTCAGCGCGCCGATCAAGGCCTCGATGTTCAGGTAGCTTTTATCGGCGCGGGCCGGGCCGAGGATGTGGACTTCATCGGCCATGCGCGCGGCTTGGGAGTCGACGTCGGCTTCGCTGCACGCGGCTACGGTGGGAATCCCCAACACCTGGGCGGCGCGAATAATCCGCACGGCGATCTCGCCACGGTTGGCGATCAGTAATTTATGAATGCCTTGGGTCATGGTCACGCCCTTACTCGTGGTCGAGCGTTGCAATGACCTGGCCCGGCTCGATCGGGTCGCCGTCTTCAACCAGGAAGGCGCTGACCCGACCGGCTGCCCCGGCGGTCAATTCAGAAAACTGCTTCATGACTTCAATCAAGCCAATGACCGTGTCGGCAGTGACCTGCGCGCCCACTTCAACAAAGTTGTCCGAGTCCGGTGAAGCTTTGCGGTAGAACGTGCCCGGCAATGGGGTGATGACGGTGTGTTCGGCCATGTCTGTTCCTCTTGGAATAGTTGTAGAAAGGCAGGCAAAAAATAAATCGATGCGTAAACCCTGGTTTCTGGCGCCAGGTGTTCAGGGATTAACGCGGAGCGCGCACCTTGAGCCCGGCACCGTCCAGCGCACCGCGCACCGCTTGGGCCAAAGCGAGCGCGCCCGGCGTGTCGCTGTGCAAGCAGATGGAGTCGAACTCGATGGCCAGGTCTTCGCCTTCGACGGTGCGCACCACGCCCTCCTGACAGGCACGCAACGCACGCTCGGCAACGTGGGCCGGGTCGTAAGCACGCACATTGCGGGTAAACACGATGGAGCCGCTGAGGTCGTATTCGCGGTCGGCATAGAACTCGCGAACCACCGGCTGGCCCAGCGCTTGCGCGATGCCGCAGATCACCGAACCCGGCATGCAAAACAGCAGTAGCTCCGGCTCCAGACGTTGCAGGTTCTCGACCAGCAAGCGCGCCGCTTCTTCATCGCGGGCCAGGTGCATGTAGAGCGCGCCGTGGGGCTTGATGTGTTGCAGCGCAACGCCTTGAACACGCGCCAGCTCACGCAGGGCGCCGAGTTGGTAGAGGATGTCGTCGACCAGTTCCTGGGCCGGGGCATTGATGTGGCGACGGCCAAAACCGACCAGGTCGCGAAAGCCCGGGTGCGCGCCAATGGCCACGCCCAGACGCTTGGCTTGCTCGATGGTGCGGCGCATGGTGCTCGGGTCACCGGCATGAAAACCGGTGGCGATATTGGCCGAGCTGATGAAGGCCATCAGTTCGGTGTCGACGCCATCGCCGATGGTCCACGGGCCGAAGCCCTCGCCCATGTCGGAGTTGAAATCTACGGTGTGCATGGGTGCTGCTCCTGGTGCTGATGACTGCATGCAAACTACGTTAGAGTGCTGCCAACCCCGTGGAAAGATCTATTAATAGATAGGATGCCTTCTGAAAAACAGATAGATGTCCTATGGAGTGCCCATGTCACTGACCCTGCGCCAAGTCCGCTATTTCGTCGCCACCGCCGAGATTGGGCAAATCTCCCAGGCGGCGATTTATTTGAATATTTCCCAGTCGGCGGTGACCACAGCGATCAAGGAGCTGGAAAGCACTGTCGGCACGTTGCTATTCCAGCGCTCGGTTCAGGGCATGACCTTGACCGAGGCCGGGCGGCATTTTCTGAACCGGGCCTACGTGATTTTGCGCAGCGTGGATGACGCTTTGAACAGCCCGCTGCCGGACATCCGCGCCAGCGGCGTGTTGCGCTTGGCGGCGAGCTACACGGTGATTGGTTATTTTTTGCCGCACCATTTGCAGCGCCTTGAACACTGGCACCCGGACGTCACCATCGAAGTCCATGAACAAGAGCGCACGGCGATCGAGCAAGGGTTGCTGGAAGGCCGTTTCGACATGGCGGTGGTGCTGACGGCGAACCTGACGCACCCGGACATAATCTCCGAAACACTCTTCAACTCTGAGCGCCGGTTGTGGCTGCCCAGCCATCACCCGCTGTGCGAGCGTTCGGCTGTGAGCTTGGCCGACGTCGCCAAAGAGCCCTACATTTTGCTCACCGTGGATGAAGCAGAACAAAGTGCGATGCGCTATTGGGAGCAGAGCCACCAACAACCCAACGTGCGGGTGCGCACCAGTTCTGTTGAAGCGGTGCGCAGCATGGTTGCCAATGGCAGCGGCGTGGCGATCCTGTCGGACCTGGTGCACCGGCCATGGTCACTGGAAGGCAAACGCATTGAAACCGTGACCGTCACCGACGCCGTGACGCCCATGAGCGTGGGGTTGGCGTGGCATCGCGAGCGCGACTTGAGCCCGGCGATGCAGGCGTTTCGTACGTACTTCCACGACGCCTTTTTGGCCCCGCAGCAGATATCGGCGCGGCGCTGAAGCGGTGCAGGAGCGAGCTTTTTTACGATCAAAAGATCGCGAGGCGAGCTCGCTCCTGCAGGGGGAGGGGTGAAGATTAGAACTGGTATTCGACGCTGCCTTGCAGGGTTCGCCCACGGCCCAGGGTGAAGGCCAGTACGTCGCCCAGCGGGACGAGGTAGGCGCGGTCGGTGACGTTTTCCATGGCCACACGCAGGTTCAACTGGTCGTTGACCCGGTAGCTGCCGTACAGGTCGTAGACGGTGTAGGGCTTCCAGTCTGCCGGGTAGACGCCGCCCTGGGAGACGGTCACTTCCGGCCCGCCGGCGATGGAGTAGCCCCCGCTGTAGCGGGCGCGGGCCCCGATATCCAGTTTGCGCTCGAAGAAGCGCGCGCCCAGGGTGAGGGTGCCGCGGTCCATCGGCATGTGCTCGGCGGAACCGAGGATGGCGCCGCAATGCGAGGAGCCGTTGGCGATGTCATCAGGGACCATGGCGTCTACTGGCTGACGGCTGCCGGGTTTTTTGACGATTTTGGTGACGCCGCCCAGCCAGGCGGTTTTGCTGCAGTAGTCGTTGGTGCCGATCATGTGCGTGTAGTTGAACTGGCCATAGGCGCGGCCCGCGTCGTAGTCCAACTGGTACTCAATGCCCTTGAAGCGGGTTTCTTTGAGGTTGTTGACGTAGGCACTGTTGCCCAGGCTGGCCATGCCATAACCCGGCTTTTGCAAGGCCATGTTCATGAAGATGAAGTCGTCGACCCGGGTGTCAAAGTACGACACTTTGGCGCCTATGCGGTCGCCGTCCAGGAACAGGCTGTCTTTGAAGACGTTGACGCCCACTTCCCAAGTGGTCGAGGTCTCTGGCTTGAGGAACGGGTTGGGGTAGGTGAATTCTGCGCCCCCGCCATGGGGCCGCCCGCTGATCAGGGTTTCGGTCACGGCCGGTGGGCGCCAGCCCTTGCCGTAAGTGGCGAACAGTTGCATCCAGTCCAGGCCCGGTTTGACCGACAGGCCGAAGGTGGGCGAGAAGCGGCCTTGCTCTTCGTCTACGTCGTAGTGCACCGACTCACCGATCTGTTTGGTGGTCCCAATCACGAATGTGCGGGTTTCAAGGCCGGTCTTGCCGCGCAGCCGGTAACGGTCGTAGCGCAAGCCCGCGTTCACGTTGAACCAGTCGTCGTAGTCGTAATCCAGACGCGTGAACAGGCTGGCCACGCCACGATCGCCCTTGGGTGTCATGTTTTCTGAGTCCGGGGTATCGAGCACGGCGCCTTCAGCCACGGTTTGGGTCGAGTTGGGCCGCACTTTGTCGTAGAAGAACTCCAGCCCGTAGTTGGCTTTGATGATCGAGCGTTCACCCAGTGCAAACAGCGAGGTGTTCTGCGCTTGCAGGCCGTAGGTGTCGGTCTGGTAGGTGACCTTGTAGGCAGGGCTGATACCGCGCGCCAGGGTGCTCTGCTGGTTGCGGTTGTCGACGTGGTAGACCTTGGCCTTGAAGTCGATCAGCGGGTTGTCCGGCGTGTAGCTGTAGTCCAGCGCCAGGTTCTGCGCCCTGACGCTGTTGCTGCCGAGTTTGTCCCAGAGGTCGGCCTTCTCGACGTTCATCATGTTGGCGTCGGTGTAGTTGACGTTGGTCACCAGGTAGCTGAGTTGCAAGCGCTGGTCTTGTGGCAGGTTGAGGCCGAGTTTGATCAGGCGTGAGCGCATCACCGAGCCTGAGTATTCCACCGGGGAGTTTTTGAGCCGGGTGGCGTTTTCCGGGTGGGCGGCAGAGCCTGTGCGCAGCTCGCCGATGGAGCCTTTGGTGCCGGGGTCATAGTCGCCCAGATGGCGCTCGCTCGCGGCCACCAGCATGTCCCAGACTTCGCCGCCGATGGCAAAGGCCGAGCTGCCGATAAAGTGGGTGCCATTGCCCAGCCCGCCCAGGCCTGTGGTAGCGCGGATACGGCCGCCGATTTCTTTGCCATCGGTGAGCAGGTCTGACGCTTCGAGGGTGCGGAAGTTGGCAATACCGCCAATCACGCCCGCGCCGCCCATGGTGGAGGTGGCGCCCTTTTCAATCACGACCTGGGAGAGCAAATCGGGGTCAACATACAGCGTGCCGTTGCGTTGCTGGTGGCCGCTTTGTTGATAGTTCTGGCGCATGCCGTCGACCGACATGTTGACCCGGCCATAGTCCTGAATGCCGCGAATGTTGACGGACAAACCGGGGTCTTGCTGACTGACCGCCGAGTACACGCCGGTGGTTTCTTCGAGCATGTCGGCGGCATGGCGCGGCGGGTTGCGGTCCAGTTGTTCGCGGCTGACCACGTTGACCGAACGCGGCGCCTGGTAGACCCAGTCCCCAGGGTGCGCGGCGTTGACTTGGGTGGCCGACAAGCTCAGCACATTGCCTTCGTGCACCGGCAATTGGAACAACTGCACGGACGGGCGTTTGCTGCCTTGGGCCTGATTGTGTTCGAAGCGGATGCCGCTGCCGTCGAGCAACTGGCTCAGGGCCGCGGCGATGCTGTAGTTACCCTGCACGGCGTGGCCCGTGCGGCCTTGCAGCTGTGCGTCGCCGACCAGCAGATCGATCCCGGCTTGAGCGGCCAAGGCGTAGATGGCGGTGTCCAGTGGCTGAGCGGGCACGTTGAACGGACGAACGCTGTCGAGCGTGGCCACCTTGCCCGGCGCCCCCGTTGCCGTGCTTTGCTGAGCGGCCACCTGGCCTGTCGATACCGCGCCAAGCAGCATGATGGCCATGCCTATAGCCCGTCCCAGACGACTGGGGATCGGTCGTTCTACGTTCATCCTTAACCACTCCTTGAATGCTAATGAATTGCATCTGCATTAGCATTGACGGATGGTCGCACACCCTAGGTAAAAATAATTTCCAGCCCGTGGTCGGGGCTTAATACAGCACGGTCACGCCGGCCAGTTGGGCGACTTGGAGCTGGCGTTCGGCCGCCAGGGTACGGATGGCGGCATCGAGGTTGTCGAGGTGGAACAAGCCGCTGACCGGGGTGTGCGCCTGCTCGCTGGCGACCAGCTTGAGCACGCCGGGGCGAAAGTCCGAGAAGCGTTGCAGCACCTGATCGAGGGGCACATTGCGAAAGATCAGCACGCCCTGCGCCCAGTCGGCGCGCTGTGTCGGGTCGTCGTTGAGGGCGACGATGCCCTGGCCGCGTTGATAGCGGGCGGCCTGGCCTTCACTCAGCGTCAGCTCGCTCTGGGGCTGTTGCAGACTGACGTTGACGCTGTGTTGCAGCACGCCGACCCAGGCGTTGTCGCTGTCTTGTCGTTGCACCAGAAAGCGCGTGCCCACTGCTTGGGTTCGGCCGCCGGAGGCTTCGACGACGAACGCACGCTTTTCTTCGCCCTGACGCGGCGCCGGGCTGAACAATGCCTCGCCCTGGATCAGCCGCACGCGGCGCTCATGGCCGTCGTAGTTGACGTCCAGGGCGCTGCGCGAGCCGAGCAGCACTTGGCTGCCATCTTCGAGGGTCAAGGTGCGAACTTCGCCAGTGCCGGTGTTGTAATCGGCCATCAATGGGGCCAGGGTGTCGCGGCTGTTTGCGGCCAGCATCACCACCAGCAGCACGCCAGCAACGCCCGCCCAGCGCACAGGCATCCGCGGCTCCCACGTGAACAAACCGCGCAGAAAACGCCGTACACGGGTGGCCCGCGCCACGGGGACGGGGGTGGCAAACAGCGGGTTGGCGCGCAGGGTTTCGGCCATCTCCCAGAGCATTTCAGCGTCGGCCAGAGCATCGGCATGGGCCGGGTCGGCGTCCAGCCAACGCTCCAGCGCGTCCATTTGTTGCGCATCCAGCCGCTCCATGCGTTGGCGTACGGCCCAGTCAGCGGCCTGCTGGCGGATTCGCTCAGCAGTGGCGTCAGGCGTCATCACAGGATGTTCTCTTTTTTGGGCGTATAGGGAATATGACGGGCAAGGCGGCCATATCCGGTAAATAAACACGCATACGGTGCAGGGTTTTCATCCGCGATGCTCCATTTTTTGCGCGACGAAGCTGACGGCCATGGCCAGATGCTTCTGCACGGAGCTGGTGGAAATCGCCAAATGCTCGGCAGCCTGTTGATAACTCATGCCTTCGAACCGACACAGCTGGAACACCTGACGCGTGCGCAGGGGCAGCGCGGCCATCGCCTGCAACAGGCGTTGCATGTCTTGCTGGGCCTGGGCGCGCATGTCCGGGCCGGGCATCGGGTCGACGACGTCGTGCAGGGTTTCCAGGGGGACGCTGTCGGTGCGGGTCTGTTGATGGCTGCGCCGATGGTCAATGACCAGACGGCTGGCCATGGTAAACAGGAACGCCATGGGTTCTTGCAGGCGCTCTTCACTCTCGCGCATGGCCAGGCGGGCAAAACACTCTTGGGTGAGGTCGTCCGCCAGTTCGGGCTGCCGTGTTTTTAATAGCAGAAAGCGCCGCAGACGCGGCGCGCACTCGGCATACCATCGCTCCAGTTCGGTTTCAGAGGCCATGGTGCCTGCGCTGCTCGATTTAAATGAGGTTGATATTCTTTATCATTTGCGCAGTTGGAGGCAAGAGGCTATTACGGGTAAGGGAGCTCTTAGGGGCAAAAGCCAGATCAAGAGATCGCGAGGCGAGCTCGCTCCTACAGGGGGGCCGGTGGGTTGGGCGTTGCGTTGGCGGGCGCAATCGTGAATGATACGGCTTCTCATTTATGACCCTTTCTCGTCTGGGCTTTCCGTTCATGCCTTCGCCCTCCCCTTCAACGTTGCTGGCCAGCTTTCAGGAGCATTACGACGATCTGTTGTCGTTCCTGACGCGGCGCCTGCGTGATCGGCATCGGGCGGCGGATGTCGCACAGGAAACCTGGATCAAGCTGGCGAAGATCGACCCTGATACGGTCACGGTGCTGAATGATCGGCACTTTATTTTCAAGGTGGCGGGCAATCTGGCCATTGATGCGCTGCGGGTTGATCAGCGCCAGACCCGCAACCTGAGCGCCGAGCCGCCGTCCATCGACATCGCCGACCCGGGGTTGCCGCCAGAAGGTTTATTGCTGGCCAAAGAGCGTATCGGCATTTTGGATGAAGCCCTGCAACAGCTCTCGCCCAATGCCCGCAAAGCGTTGTTGCTGAGCCGTATCGATGGCATGACCCAAGCGCAGATCGCGGCAGAACTGGGCGTGTCGCCGAGTATGGTGGCAAAATACATCGGCCAGGCGTTGCGCCATTGCCGTGACTGGCTCAAACACAATCATGCCTGAGCCCGCCGCAATGCCTTCAACGCCCTCCTCTGACGACCTCGACGATCAAGCCATTGAGTGGCAAACGCTGCTGCATTCTGGCGACGCCAGCGCTCGTCAGCGCCTGGACTACCAACGCTGGCAGCACCTCAGCCCCGCCCACCAGACCGCCGCCCGCGAGGCCGAAGCGCTGTGGGCCGATATCGGCCTGACCGCCACTGCCGAGCAACACCGCACGCGCCCGCGTCGCCGCGCGTTTCGCTGGGCCAGCGGGCTGGCAGCGGGGCTGGTCATGGCCGTGTTGGGCTACGGCGGCCTGGAGTACGTGCCGCGTTGGTCTGACACCCATCACACCGGGGTCGGTCAGCGCCAGCAATGGCTGTTGAGCGACGGCACGCGGGTGACGCTGAACAGCGCCACGGCGTTGTCCGTGGATTTCACCGCCAGCCAGCGCACCATCACGCTGCGCAAAGGTGAAGCGCTGTTTGAACTGGCGAACGATCCGGCCCGGCCCTTTGTAGTTGAGGCCGGTCAGGACCGGGTGCAGGCCAAGGAGGCGACGTTCAGTGTGCGCCGTGACGCCGATCAGACCCGCGTGCTGGTGGCCAACGGCGCGGCGCAGGTTGAACATCAGGCCCAGACTCTGGAGCTGCGCCCCAATCAGCAAGCGCTGTATCACGCTGGCCAGCCCGTTGCCGAGCGCCAGCAGGTGGATGCCAATGCGCTGACGGCGTGGCATCGCGGCAAACTGATTTTCAACCGCAAGCCGTTGCAGGAAGTGCTCAGCGAGCTGGAGCGTTACCAGTACGGGCGCATTGTGCTGCCGGACACTGACTTGGGCGCGATGCAGATCAGCGGGGTGTTTGACCTCAATGATCCGCACAATCTGCTGCACACCCTTGAGCAGCGTTACGGGCTCAACATCACCTATTTGCCGTTTGTGGCGTGGGTGCACTGAAAATAATTTCACGCGGGCACTGCAAGATCCTGTCGGGCATATCGTCGTACTAAGACCAAGAGCGAATCCGTTCTCATTAGCGATATAAAAACCCAGACAAGGATTAACACCGCAATGGTCCAGCCCATCAAACAGCCGCGCGGCGCACGCCCCACCGAACAACGACTGCGTCAAACGCTGATGGCCACCACGTTGCTGGCAAGCCTGGCGGGCACGTTCCACGCCACCGCGCACGCGGCACCGGCAACAGCGCCCAACGCCTCGGTGAGCACCCGCCAGGTCAACGTTGCCGTCCCGGCCCAAGACCTCGACCAGGCGCTGACGCAGTTTGCGGATCAGGCTGACTTGCACCTGTTGTTCACCTCTGCCGAAGTGGCCGGGCTGCACAGCCCTGCGCTGGACGGCCAGATGAGCATTGAACAGGCGCTGCAAACCCTGTTGGCAGGCAGCGGCCTGAACTGGCAGTTCAGCGACGCGCGCACGGTGATTGTGCGCAAGCCGGACACGGCGGCAAAAGGGCTGCAACTCAAGGCGCTGGAAGTCAGTGTGGGCGCGCGCACCAGCACCGCCATCAGTGAAATTCCCGGTACGGTTTGGGTGGTGGATCAGGTGCAACTGCAAGAGCAACTGGACACCGGCGTCACCCTCAAAGAAGCCATTGGCAAGTTGGTGCCCGGCATGGATCTGGCCCCCGAAGGCCGCAGCAATTACGGCCAGAACATGCGCGGGCGCAACGTTTTGGTGATGATCGACGGTGTTAGCCAGAACAGCTCGCGCGGCCTGTCGCGGCAGTTCGACAGCATCTCGCCGTTTAACGTGGAGCGGGTTGAAGTGTTGTCGGGCGCCAGCGCGTTATACGGCGGCGCCGCCACGGGCGGGATCATCAATATCGTGACCAAAAAAGGCGCGCCCGGCCCGGCCCAGTTTGAAACCGAAGTGTCGGGCACCAGCGGCTTCAACAAGAGCGATGACCTGTCGAGCCGCATCTCGCAATCGGTGAGCGGCGGGACCGATCGGGTGTACGGCCGCCTGGGGATTTCCGGCGAGCAGAACAAAGCGTTTTACGACGGTAAAGGCGACCAGATCTTTATCGACAACACCCAGACGGACTTGCAGTACAACCGCACGCTGGACCTGATGGGCAGCCTGGCGATCAAGCTCGATGACGTGCAAGACCTCGACCTGCTGGCGCAGTATTACGACTCGGGCAACAACGGCAACACCGGGCTTTACTTCCCCAACCTGCACGACAAGGCACCGTCCAATCTGGAAGATGCCGAGATCCGCAGCGGCTACCACACCGACCTTGAGCCACGCTCCAAGCGCCTGCTGTTTAACGCCAACTATCACCACAGTGACCTGCTGGGCCAGGACTTCTACTTGCAGGGCTCATACCGCAAGGAAGACAACAATTTCTTCCCGTTCCCGTATTACAACGCGGGCAAACCCCAAGGCGTCAACGGCGTTTACTTCGCCGCGTCGCAACAGAATTTTGAAGTCACCAGCCTCAAGGCGCTGTTCGCCAAACAATGGGACAGCGTGAAGCTGACCTATGGCGTGGACCTGGACCGTGAGCGCTTTAACGCCACGCAAAGCGTGTTCAATTCGGCCATTTCTTCCGAGAGCGGCGGGCTGGATCTGGACACCCAAAGCAAAGCCCCGCGTTACCCGAGCTACCGCGTCGACGGCCACTCGGTGTATGCCCAGGCGGACTGGAAACTCACCGACGCCCTGACGTTGTCCGGTGGTGCACGCCGCCAGCAAATGGATGTGGACGTGGGGGTGTTCAAAGGCATCCCGGGTGGCAGCAACGATTACGCGGTCAACCTGTTCAACCTGGGCGCCATTTATGACTTCAAGAACGGCCACCAGACCTGGATCAACTACAGCGAAGGTTTTGACCTGCCGGACCCGGCCAAGTACTACGGCAAGGCGGGCCTGAGCGTTAAAGACAACCCGCTGGCCGGGATCAAGAGCCGTCAGGTCGAAACCGGCTGGCGTTTTGCCGATGTGGACTGGGACGCGCAGGCAGCGGTGTATTACATCTGGTCTGACAAAGTCATCACCACCGACAGCGCGACGCTGACCATTGATGTGGTGGATAAAAAGAGCCGCGACTTTGGTTTCGAAGGTGCGCTGACCCGTCACTTCAACAACGGCTGGGATGCGGGCGGCACGTTGCACTTGGTGCGTTCCGAAGAGGAAGACGCCGATGGCGACTGGATGAAGCGCGATGCCCGTTACGCGTCGTTGTCCAAATCAACGGCGTTCGTGGGCTGGCATGGGGACGGTCGTAATGTTCGCTTGCAGGGCAACCACGCCTTCACGCTCAAGGACGATTCTGATCACAAAATCAGCGGTTACACCACGTTCGATTTGATGGGCAGCCAAGAGACAGCATTCGGCACCTTTAGCGCCGGTATCCAGAACCTGCTGGACAAGGAATACAGCACGGTCTGGGGCCAGCGTGCCGCGTTGTTCTACTCACCGACTTACGGCCCGGAGTACCTGTATGACTACCAAGGGCGGGGTCGGACGTACACCTTGACCTGGTCGATGGCGTACTGAGTGCAAACAGGCTGCGAAAGGGCCAAGCCCTTCGCAGCCTGTGGCAGCGACTGCGTTTACTGAGGCGCTACACCGCCAAAGCGGGTGCCCATGAGGGTGACGAAGTCTTCGAGGCTCATTTTCTCCCCGTTGAAATTCACCACACCGGCGGCATAGTTGAGCGACGCCAGGATGTTGTTGCCCTCAACGTTCGCCAGCCCGGTTTGCACCGCCATGACGCCCGCCAGTTCGCTGGTCATGTTGGCGACCTGAGCGATTTGTTTCGGGTCGGTCTGCCCGGCCAATTGCGCCTGAACGCTCGCCAAGTCAGCAATCATCGGCTTGGACAGCTGCAGTTTGGCATCCAGCGAGGTCAGCATTTGCTTCACCACATCGAGCGGCGGTAGCTCGAACGAAGCGGGCTGCGCCAGACTGGTCGCGATGCTCAGTTGGCTCTCGCCATTGGTGGTTTTGATGTTGAGTTTTTCCAGCGCCAGATTCGGCTTGGCCGCCAGCAGCGTGCTGACATCGGCTTGCACTTGGGTGTCTTCGGCCGGAGTCAGTTGCACCTTGGGCAGGGTGCCGTCGGCTTGTGGCTGGAACTTGGTCTGGTAGATCTGCAACAGCGACTGCATCGCTGGAATGTCCAGGTTGCTGGCAGACATGACCATTTCTGCGCTGCCCACGGGCTTGTCGTTGAACGTGACGTCACCCAGGCTGTAGGTCAGGCGCCCGGACATCAGGCGGTCTTTGGCCGAGGCGGAACCGGTGTATTCAAAGTTTTTGACCTTGAGCACAGACTGGGCCGCGCCGGAGGTCAGTTGCGCCTCGCTCAGTTCCAGCACGTTCTGACCGAGGTAGAAACCGTAGGTGCTTTTGTTCAGGTCGCTGGCCAGGGTCAGCCCGCTCAGCTCGATCGATACCGGTGGGGTATCGGAAGGCGTGGCCAGGAGCTTGAGGTAGTCCATGTAGCCTTTGGCTTTGAGGTGCTGGGCGCCTTCATCGGTTTGGGCGCTGAGGTTCAGGCCCGAGAAACTGATGCGGGTTTTATCGTCCAGCGTGAGGTCGAAGGGCAGCAACTCCAGTTGCCCGTCCACCGAACGACCGTAGCCCAAGGTGACCTGGCCGATAAGAGGCGCCTGGTCCTTGGTGGCTGCAAACCATTTTTCGGTGAAGGGGGTTTTCTCAAGGGCGTAGTTGCTGACCGCCATGACCGGAGCCCACTTGAAGGTCTTGATGCGCGACCACGGCAAGGGGCCGTGCTCGATGTGATCGACAAACAACAGCTCAACCGGCTGCGGGTCAGAACCTTCGGCATCATCCTGAAGGGTCAGGCGATAGTGCGCGGTGCTGCTGTAGAGGTGGGTCTCAATGGACACCAGTTCGATGCTGCCGTGGGTCGCGGAGCCGGCCAGTTGAGCGGCCATTTCTTTGTTGGCTTCTGCGATCGAGGTTTTGAGTTCGCCTTCGATTTTGGTGCCGGTGTACCAGGCGCCAGCCGTGTTCAAAACCCCTGCGATTACAACAATGCCGACCAGTACGCCTAATGGTTTGTTCATCAAGTTGACCCGTTCAATGTCCGTTGTGTTGAAGATATGCGGTCTTTACTGAGCCCTTCATGGGCCAAAAAGTGGCAGCAGGTTATCACTCGCGGCGAGCCGACGCTGCGTTTCGCCCGCACCGATCAAGCGCACAGCGTAGACGCTATTGCCTAAAGCTTGCGAGCGTAGCGCCTGAAATAAGCGGCCCCGAGGACAATCGTGCGGGCTTGGCCGATGACTGCGCAGAATTCTCCTACGCAATTAAAAGCACCATCCTAAAGCCAACATGATAATCCTCAGCCGCTCTCCACTGCGTGACAGTGTTGTCAGGGTTTAGCCGCGGCCGGGGCTTGGGCACGGCTGCTTTCCCAGCCGCCACCCAGGGCCAGGAACAGATCGATCTGGCTCATCGCGACTTGCGTGTTGGCCGCCGCTAACTGAGCCCGCACATCGGTGTAGGTGCGCGTGGCTTGCAGGTCTGCGAGGAACGATTCACGCCCGGCGGCAAAGAACTGATGGGTTTGGTCGGCCGCTGTTTTGGCTGAGGCATCCGCTTCGGCCAAGGCATCGCGGCGTTGCAGTGCAGCGGTGTATTGCACAAGGCTGGTCTGGGTTTCGCGAACCGCGTTCAGCACCACGCCATCAAAGCTTGCCAAGGCGCCTTGGGTGGCGGCTTCGGCTTCGCGGATTCGCGCCCGTGAGCCATTGGTGGGGATGGTCCAGCTCAGCAGCGGGCCAAAGCCCCAGCGGTTGGTGGGCGCGGTGCCGAGGTTGTCGACGATCCCGACCGTGCCGATGGAGGCACCGATACTGATGTCCGGGTACAAAGAGCCGGTGGCTACGCCAATTTCGGCGGTGGCGGCGGCCAAGTGGCGTTCGGCCTGACGCACGTCCGGGCGACGCTTGAGCAGCGCGGCACCGTCACCCACAGGGAGTAATTGCGCGATGTGCGGCAGCTCATCACAGGTGGCGAGATGGGCAGGCAATTGGTCCAGCGGTTTGGCCAGCAGCATCGATAAACGGAACAGCCCGGCCTGGCGTTGGGCCTCATAACGTGGCAGTTCAGCGCGTAACGATTTGACTTGGGTTTCAGAGCGCGTGACCTGGGTTTCATCACCGCGCCCGGCATCGCGCAGGCGCTGGGTGAGCGCGGTGGTTTGCGCTTGCAGTTTTAACGACTCTTTGGCGATGCCCAGTTCTTCGTTGGCGGCGCAGACCTGCACATAAGCACGCACCACGTCAGCGACCACGGTGATGCGCGCGGTGTCGGCGGCAGCTTGGGTGGCATCGGCGTTGGCCTGTGCCGCCTCAATGCCGCGCTTTAGCGTGCCCCACAAATCGAACTGGTACGAGGTGCTGATGCCCAGGTCACCGACGTTGGCCACCGGGACTTTATCCGCCAGCAAAAAGGCTTCGCCCGACTCTTGCAGACGTTGGGCGCCGGCTTTGACCGAACCACTCCAGCCACCTGCCGACTCGGCCTGTTCAACCTGGGCACGCGCCCGCGCAAGGTTCGCCGCCGCTACGCGCAGGTTGGTATTGGAGGCCATGGCCTGACGCACCAATTCATTCAGCGTCGGGTCCTGGTAAAGCTTCCACCAATCCGTGGGCACCGGTGCCGAGACGACGTTGTCGCCCTCGCCCGCCAACCTGCCTTGCAGGTCTGGACGCTGCTGGGCCGCGTCTTTGGGCAGGTGATAATCCGGCCCGACCATCTGGCAGCCGGCCAGCAGCAACCCCAGCCCTACGGCTGCCAGGCGAACCGCTTTCATTGCGCCTTCTCCTGTGCCGGCTTGGCTTTGGGTGAGTCCGGGATGATGGAAACGGTCGCCGTGCGGCCCGCGATCATGCGGAAATCTTCAGGGACATCATCAAACACGATGCGCACCGGAATCCGTTGCGCCAGCCGTACCCAGCTGAAGGCCGGGTTCACGTTGGGCAACAGGTTCTGGCCGCTGGTGCGGTCTCGGTCTTCGATACCGGCCACGATGCTCTCCACATGGCCACGCAAACGGGCGTCGTCACCGATCACGCGGATATCAACGCTTTGGCCCACGTGAATGCCATCGAGTTTGGTTTCTTCGAAATAGCCGTCGATGTGGAAGGAGCTGCTGTCGACAATCGACAACACGGGCCGCCCGGCGGTCACGAATTCGTTGACCCGAGGGGCGCGGTCGTTGACGTAACCATCAACCGGGCTGCGCACCACGGTGCGGTCGAGGTTGAGTTGGGCGCTGTCGACGGCCACTTCGGCCTCGGTGAGCGCGGCTTGGGCGCGCATTTCTCGCGACTGGCTTTCTTCCAGTTGCTCACGCGCAACGAGGTTGCCCAACCCCCGGTTGCGGCGGTTTTCACGCTGGGCCTGGGCCAGGGTTTCTTTACGGTCAGCCACGGTCGCCTGCGCCTGGCGCAGGGCCAGTTTGAAGCGGTCCTGGTCGATGACGAACAACACTTGGTCGCGTGTCACGGGCTGGTTGTCGCGCACATCGACTTGCTTGATGAGGCCCGACACGTCAGGGGAGATTTGCACCACGTCTGCGCGGATGTGGCCATCGCGCGTCCAGGGAGCAAACATGTAGTACATGGTCATGCGCCAGACCACGACGCAGGCAAACGCCACCACCAACAAGGTGAGAACAACGCGGCCCAAGGTCAATAAAGGTTTTTTCATGTCATCAAATATCGACTAAACGAATCCACAACGCCGAGTAGCAGAGCGTAGAGACCGACGTTGAACAAAGCCCGGTGCCAGACCAGGCGGTAAAAGTGCAGACGCGTAAGAACCGCGTGAACCGCTAAAAACAGCAGGTAGGTGATGCCCATCAATACCAGGAGCGTAGGCAGGAAAACCCCGCTGATATCGATATCTCCGATCATAGCGGCGCTCCATCAATGCCTTGCACGTGTGGGTGCTGCAGGTCGTCGTTATCCACAATGAACTCCACACCCGGCAGCAGGGCCAGACGCAAGCCGCTGAGGGCATGCAGCAGGTGAACCCGTGCATCGCTTTCGTCTTGCAGGGCATTGGCGTTGAGCGCGCGCCGGGTTCGATCCATGGTCATTTGCAGACCGCTGGGGATAGGTAAACGCTCACCGGCCATCAGGCAGGTGCGGAAATAATCCCCCACGTCGCTGACCACTTGGCGCAACAGCAATTGCGGCCCACCGGTAACGCGCGGGGCGTAGGCCAGCAGGTCGAGGAGGTTCAGCGCCACGCGCAGTTCACGCAGCGCAATGCCGGTGTCTTGCCCGGTCATGGCCAGACGCGGCAGGTGCTGCATCAAGCGGTCGAGCATTTGCGCGCCCATTTGCCGGTGCTCGGCCAAGGTTGCGGGTTTGGTCAACCGCACAATGTCGCGCCAACTGAACCGGGTCAGCCGTTTAGCCGCCAGCTCCGCGCCGAAGGGGCGCGCAATCAAGGTCCAGATGAAGGCAAACAGCAGCCCGATGGGGCCAGCCAGGTTGGCGTTCATGAAGACCTGAAAGTCAGCGTCGTAGGCACCCTGAATGCTGATGAAGGATGCGGTGTTGACGATGGTCAGCAAGGTGCCGAGGTAAAAGCGCGGCTGGACGGTCAGGGTGCCGACGCAAATAAACGGCACGGCAAACGCGAGCACCAGCATGGGGAAGTCATGCAGGTTGGGCAGGATGACGAACAGGTACAGGCTGGCGAACAGCACTGAGAGCGAGGTCCAGAAAAAGAACCGGTAAATCTGCGGGGCCGGGTCGTCCATGGCCGCGAAAAAGCTGCAGGCGACGGCCGCCAAAATGACTGCGCTGGCGCCGTCTGTCCAACCGAGCAGAATCCACAGCACGCAGGCGACGACGATCGCCGTGACGGTGGATAACGCGGAATAGAGCATGAGGCCGCGGTCCAGAAACGGTGTCAGCCGACCCAGCCGCCAGTGCCGGTAAACCGCTCGCCAGACGGTTTGATCACCGGTGGAAATGGCCAGTTGCAGGCTGCGGCAGTCTTGCCACAAGTCGATCCACTCCCCCAAGCGGTAGAGCACGTTGGAGAGCAATAGCTGGCGGCGGTCATCCAGGGCTTCGGCGCTGGGTTGCAGGTGTTGCAGCTCGTTGCGCAGCGCTTGCCATTGTTCGACGGGGGCGCCTTCGCTGGTGGTTTCAAGCCAGGTGCGCGCGTGTTGCAACACCGGCGTGACTTTATCGACCAGCTCCGGGGTTCGGCGCTCGAGGGCGTAAAGGGCGTCGTCGAGGGCATCCACCACGGGCAGCAGGTGGATCATGCGCCCGCGCAGTTCTTTGGTGTTGCGCACCGTTTGCGGGTGCGCGCCTTCGTGGGGCAACTGACCGATCATCAGTTCCAGGGTGTTGAAGGTCGAGACCATTGAGGCGCGCAGGCCACTGGCTTTGCCGGGGTCGACCTCGCGGGACAAAAAGTACTGACTGTAATTGGCGGCATCGGTGAACCACTTGGCCGATGAGTCGATGAACACCGGTGTGAGGCGTCGAGGCCAGAACATGCTGCCCACCACGGCCGCACAAACGATGCCGAGCATGATCTCTTCGGTACGCGAGACGGCGATGTCAAAGACGTTGAGCGGGTTATCCACAATCGGCAAGGCGATCATCGGCATGGTGTAACCCGCCAGCATGAAGACGTAGCTGTTGGCGGTGCGCAGGTGCAATGACAAGAACAGCAGGATGCCCGTCCACAGCGCAATCACCAGCACCAGCAGAAACGGTGTCTGGACAAACAGCGGGACAAAGAACACCGCCGCCGAAGCCCCCAGCAGCGTACCAATGGCGCGGTAGATCGCCTTGGAGCTGGTGGGGCCGACAAAGGGGCTGGAGACGATGTAAACCGTGGCCATCGCCCAGTAAGGACGGGGCATTTCCATGAGCAGGGCGATGTACAGCGCGATCATGGAGGCGGCAAACGTCCGTACGCCGTAGAACCAGTCACGGGCGGGCGGCATGCTGCTGAAAAAGCCGTTCAAGACGCCGCTCCGTCAGGCAGTTGGCCTGCGGCTTCAAAGGCTTTGATGACTCTCAAGGCAGCTTCTTGATCAGCGACTGAAATGTCGGCCAATGCGGCACGCCGCAGTTGTACCAACTGGGCTTCAATGGACTGCACCAAGGTACGACCGACGGGCGTAAGGCTCAGGGTTTTGGCGCGGCGATCGCTGGCGTCTTCGTTGCGCACAACGTAACCGGCCTTGCACATCTGATCGAGCAGACGCACCAGCGACGGGCTTTCCATGCCCGCCGCCTGGGCCACGGTCACTTGCCGCACGCCCTCGCCCAAGCGGCCGATTATCAGCAGCGGCATGGCGCAGGCTTCGGAGATGCCGAAGTTGACCAGCGTAGTCTGGCAGACGCGACGCCAATGACGGGTCGCAACCACCATACCGGTGCTGATGCTCATTTGGAGTTGATCTAGAGAGTCAGGCAAGAGACATCACATAATGTTAGTTTGCTAACTATTAATACTGCTCGGCCAGATGATCACAGTCAAGTGTTACGAATTAATTCTGCTGACCTGTTGTCTGTTTTGTGAGCAGATCAGCGCCGCAATCAGCCGCGCCGCAGCTCAAATATAGTCGAACCTGGGTGTCATCGATGGTCAGATCCTGGGTTTTGTGCCACCCGGACGGAATAGGCGCGAAGTCGTCCGGCTGCACGCTGCTGCTGATCAGCCAGATGCGCCCTGAGGTGGCGGGCAGGTCGGCCAGATGATCGACGTAGATCTTGGCGCCGTCCTCGTTCACCAGCGTCCCGAAACCATAGGCCGTCGGCCGCCCGGACACACCGTCTGGCGTGGGCGGTGTGTAGAGCATGGGTTGGGCTGGGGTTTTGTTGTAGTAAACGTAACTGAAGTACCAGAACAGATCGCTGACGATGATTCGGTCACCTGGCAGGAACTGCTGATTCACGTGCTCAACCAGTTGGTCAAAGTGGTCGGCGTCGCTGCTGAAGTTGCTGCGCAAGCCCACACTTTCGACGCCCATGAACAGCACAAGCACTGCAATCGCTATAACGCGTTTGTGCGCAAGCAGGCGGTCGACCGCGATGGCGACGAGCAATGGCAAGCCCAGCGCGGCAAAACTCACGTAGCGCTCGATGAACATGGGCGAGATAAACGACAGGGCGTAAATCGCCAGGATCGGCAGCAAGGTGTAGATCGCAATGAGCGCGTGAAATTTATAAGGGGATGCATCGCGCACGGCGATCCAGATCACGCTTGCAAATAGCGCGAGGGGGGCCAGCCAAAATACCGGCCAAGGCAGGGTATCGCCTTCGTCTTGTGTCAGAAGCTGCCAGACCATGGCCGGTAAAGAGCGCGCATCGACAGGCGGCTCCCAGCCCACATCGCCACCGGCTTTTAGCTCGTGCATGTGTTGCAGCAGATCCACCAGGCCCGGCAGCCAAGGCAGGAACAAGATGACAATGCCGGCGTTGGCCAGCCACCAGGTCGGTCGCTTGATCAAGTTGCCCGCTGCACTGTAACGAGTGCTCAGTAACAGCAGATACAGCCAGTGCGCCATGACGCAAAAAGCAGTGAAGTAGTGGGTGTAGAAGGCCGCCGTCATCAGCGCCGCGTAGACGACCAGATAGCGCGTTTTATCGGGGTTTTTGACCCAATAAACCAAGGCAATGGTTGCACCGATCAGCCACATGCCCAGCAGCGAATACATGCGCACTTCCTGGCTGTAGCGCACGGCTGTCGGCAGCAACGCCAACAGGACGCCTGCCAGCAACGCGGCCCTTTGGGTCGCGACCAGTCGCACCAGCCACATCCCGAGAAACACCGTGACGATTCCGGGTAAAACGCTCAGGGCACGGATTGAGGCCAGGCTGTCACCGAACACGCCCATCCAGCCATGCAGAAGCATGAAATACAACGGTGGGTGAACATCATGTGCGGCATGAAACCAGATGCCGCTGAGCGAGTAGTTGCTCAGCATCAAGCTGGAGCCTTCGTCACACCAGATGGACGAGCTGGTTGAGCCGTAAAATCGTACGGCCGTGGCCACCAGCAAAATGCACCACAGCCACGGCTGCAGAAACAGTCGAGTCAGTGCGTTGCGGGACGGTTCAGGGCGTTGAAACAGTTGCTCGTCGACATCGCTATTACTGAGTACGCCCATGTTTCACCTGATGTGCATTAAGACTACGACTGGAGCCGTATTAACTGTCGCGATTGTAGGGCACAAACCACAGGAAAAGGGGAACCGTCCACTCGGAACAGCGCAAGAAAAAACAGTGGGATCCCCTGTAATCTCTTGGCTTGTCGCCGCATTAAACTAGGGCGCGTACGATAGGCAACTCGTTACACAAGTCTATTCGTTACAAGGTTTGACAGGGATCGAGTCACTGCCTAACGTAATTTGGATCCAAATCAGCGTGCTCAACTTCCGCAGCGGGTAGCGTCTACGTGGCCGTTAAAAAGAATCCATTAAGCAGTATTGAAGTACACGGGGCCATTCCAGCGCATCTGGCGCGATCAGTGATTGAAGAGTCTCTGCGCAACGCTATTCTCGATGGGCGTTTGCCCTGCGGGACGGCCATTCGTCAGCAGGCCCTGGCCGCCTTGTTTGGTGTGAGCCGCATGCCGGTTCGTGAAGCCCTGCGCCAACTTGAAGCCCAAGGGTTGCTGCAGGTCGTCCAATACAAAGGCGCGGTGGTTGCGCCTTTGATTCAGGATGATTCGCTGGAAACCTACGCGCTGCGGTTTTTACTGGAAGCGCAGGCTTTGCGCTTGTCATTGCCGCTGCTCGACGAAGAGGATTTTAAGGCCGCGTCGGCTTGCATTGAAGCGCTTGAGGTCGAAACGGATTTCGGAAAAATCGGCACGCTCAATCGGCTTTTTCACCAAGCGCTTTACGCTAAAGCCCCTAATAAGAAGCTGTTGGCACTGATCGAAACGGGGCTTGTGGAAGAGGAGCGTTTTTTGCGCTTTAACCTTGAGCAGATGGGCTTGGGCAGTTTGCCTCAGGACGATCATCGGGCGCTGCTGCGGCATGCCCGGGCTAGGGATGTGGAGGCGTGTGTCAATGAACTGGAGCAGCATCTGCAGCGCGGGGTCAATGCGATTATTCGCTATCTCCAGGACCAGAAATCGAAACAGCCCTGACACATTGAATGCCAGGGCTGTGGATAACTTATTGAGGGCGGTGGGGCTCAGATTTTGAAGCTGTCGACCAGTTGCTTGAGGCGGCTGGCTTGCTGCGAGAGCGCATCGCAATCTTTGAGGGTTTCGTTAAGGTTCGCCACACCTTGCTGATTGAGCAGGTTGATGTGGGTGATATCCAGGTTGAGGCTTTCGACCACAGAGGTTTGCTCTTCCGTGGCGGCGGCAACCGACTGGTTCATCCCGTCAATTTCTTCGATACGCTGAGTCACGCTGATCAAACGGGCACCGGCCTGGTTGGCCACTTCCACGCTGTCTTCGCTGGAAATCTGGCTGGCATTCATGGTGCTTACCGCCTCGCGAGAGCCGATTTGCAGTGAGGTGATCATTTTATGGATCTCTTCTGCCGACTCCTGAGTGCGATGAGCGAGGTTGCGCACCTCATCCGCCACGACGGCAAACCCACGACCCGCCTCCCCCGCACGCGCAGCCTCAATGGCTGCGTTGAGGGCAAGCAAGTTGGTTTGTTGGGAGATCCCTTTAATGACATCAAGTATGTGACCAATGTTGTCGGTGCTGGCATTGAGGGTTTCGATCTGCGCGCAGGACACGCTGATCTTTTGTGAGAGTTCGGTCATGGCCTCGATGGTCTGCTCGACCACTTTGCGGCCATCATCCGCCTGCTCACTCGCACCGCTGGCATGCTGCGAGGCATCGGCGGCATTGCGTGCGATCTCCTGGGTTGCAGCGCCCAGTTCATTGATGGCAGCGGCGACGCTGTTGGTGCGTGCGCTTTGCTCATCTGAACCGACGATGGAGGCGTTGGACGAGCTCATCACACGCTCGGACAAATCATGGACTTGGCGAGTGACCGAGGACACTTCGGAGATGGACGCATGAATACGCTCAACGAATTGGTTGAAGGAGCCGGCCAGTTCGCCAAACTCGTCTTTGTGTTCAATCGCCAGACGCCGCGTCAGATCACCTTCACCTTGCGCGATGTCTTGCATGGCGCGGCCCATGGTGGTCAGCGGACGCATCAGTACACGAATCAGCAGACTCAACAGGAGTGCAATCACTGCCACAGCAATCACCGTTGCGATGAGTGCCGAAGTCCGGAATTTGGTGAGCGACGCGTAGGCTTTATCTTTATCCAGTGACTGACCGATGTACCAGTCTGCAGAAGGCAAACCGGTGACCGGGGTAAACGAGATGATCCGCTCTTGGCCATTGAGCATCACGTCTTGAATGCCTTTCTCAATCTTCAGAGAACTGCTGGGATAGATGTCCCGCAGGTTCTTCATCACTTGGTCTTTTTCGGGGCTGACGATGACCTGGCCATCACCACTTACCAAGAAGGCGTAGCCCAGGCCGCCGGAATCTACGGAGTTGATGATGTTGACCAGGCTGTCCAGACTTAAATCGCCACCGACAACGCCCAACAATTCACCGTTCTTTTTGACCGGCATGGCGATGGTGACGATTAGACCGCCTACAGCTGCCATGTAGGGCGGCGTAAGCATTGTTTTGTCTGCCAGGACGCCTTGCTTGTACCAAGGCCGTTCACGCGGGTCATAGCCGTCTGGCATCTTGGCGTCAGGGCGCTGAGTAAATACGCCATTGGCCTGACCGATATAAGTGAACTGGAAGTTTGACGTCAGTGCAGGCTGATCGATGAGCCCGGCGAGGTCGGCTTGATCGCCTTGGTGGGCGATGTTTTGGGCAAGGCTCTCTAATACCAGGATGCGACCGCTCAACCAGTTCTGAATGCTGCTCGCGGTCAGGTTGCCGGCTTGCGCCACTGAGGAGTCGATATCTTGCCTGATGGTGTTGCGCTGCAGATAGTCGTTGTACAAGGCAAACAACGCAAACGCTAAAACGACGACGCCTGAAGCGGCCAGAAGAATTTTATGACTGAACTTGAGATTCATAGCATGGGACTTCTTATGCCGAAAGGATGGATGTCGGTTGAAGCATGCTTGGGGGATCAGGCAGCCGATCAGGCCCAACCGACTTGCTCAACAGGCTGTCGGCATCAGCGGCTGAAAAATTAGCGGTTTGTTGAAGCTATTTGTGTGATCCGACGAACGTGCCGTCGTGGATGTGGGAATGGTCTGAGGAATTATTAGGCCGTTTGGGAATTTGCGTCGCGCAAAAACAAAACCCCTGTCTGCGTTAGCAGACAGGGGTTTCGGAATTCAATCTTGACGATGACCTACTCTCACATGGGGAAACCCCACACTACCATCGGCGATGCATCGTTTCACTTCTGAGTTCGGGATGGGATCAGGTGGTTCCAATGCTCTATGGTCGTCAAGAAATTCTGTGACAGATCCGTTAGTACTAACGTGCCTGCGAAAACTTGGTACTTCTATAAAAACAAAATCCCCGTCTGCGTGAGCAGACAGGGATTTTGGAATTTAATCTTGACGATGACCTACTCTCACATGGGGAAACCCCACACTACCATCGGCGATGCATCGTTTCACTACTGAGTTCGGGATGGGATCAGGTGGTTCCAATGCTCTATGGTCGTCAAGAAATTCGGTAGCCAGGTCGTTACGTGCG